>JALZVZ010000200.1 GCA_023299945.1 Altererythrobacter sp.
TTGACACCTCGAACGATCTTTTGAACCCCACCAATGGTTTTCGCCTCAGCGCTTTGGTCCAACCCGAGGGATCCTTGCAAGGTGGTTTTAGCCCCTATGTCCGCACGGTCGTAAACGGCTCCGCTTATTATCCTGTTGGCCAATCAATTGTTTTGGCCGGGCGTTTCAAATTGGGCTCCATTCAAGGGGCCAGCCGTCAAAGCATTGCGCCATCGCGCAGATTATACGCTGGCGGCGGCGGATCAGTGCGCGGCTTTGGATTTCAGGGCTTGGGACCAAAGGTACTCGAACCCAATCGCAATTTTGACCCCGCCGATCCTGAAGAAACAGCCGATCCATTTCTTATCCGGCCCATCGGCGGGCGCAGCGTTGTCGAGGCTGCGGCAGAGGTTCGTTACCGCTTTGGCGATTATGGAGTGGTCGGATTTGTCGATGCTGGCCAAGTGTATGAAAGCGCACGGCCCGGCTTTTCAGATATCCGTTACGGGGTCGGCTTGGGCGGGCGCTTTTACACCAATTTCGGGCCGCTGCGTTTGGATGTGGCAACACCGCTTGGCCGCCGCGATGGTGAAAGCCGCGTCACTGTTTTTGTCTCCATCGGGCAGGCATTTTAAGTGGCTAGCGCACCAGAAATTCAGGAAGTGGATGCAGAGCCAAGCGCGGGCAAAGGCTGGTCTTGGCCTTTACGCATAGCCGCCGGATTTGCAGGGCTGATCGCGCTTTTGCTGCTGATTGCCGCTGCACTGGTGCTGGGTATCAATACCAGCCCCGGCCGTGATTTCGTGAAGGATCAGGTCGAGGCGCTGGAGTTTGAAAATGGCTTGTCGATTGGCATCGGCGCCATTGATGGGTCGCTTTATGATGAGATGACGATCCGCGATCTGACTTTGTCTGACCCACAGGGCGTGTTCCTGCGTGTTCCGGCGGCAAATGTGGATTGGAACCCCTTTGCCTTTACCCGCAGCCATATCGACATCAGCGCACTGACCGCCGAGACGGCCACGTTGGAACGCTTGCCGGAATTTACAGAAACACCGCCAAGCGATGATCCGCTGCTGCCCGATTACGACATTGATGTGGGCCGCTTTGAAATTGAAAAATTTTTCATCAAAGCGCCAGTGACCGGACAGACGCGCGTCGCCTCGATGAGCGGTGATGTGCAAATCGCAGACGCCCGAGCAAAGGTGAATTTCGAAGGGTCCGCATTGGCGAATATGGTCGCGGGCCAAGATGATGCGGGCGGCGATAAAGTCGTACTGCGTTTGGATGCCGTTCCCGATGACAATGTGTTTGATTTAGAGCTTGATCTGAACGCGCCTGCGTCTGGCATTATCTCTGGACTGGCTGGTTTTGATGAGGCGCTAACCGCCCAGCTTTCAGGCAAAGGCAGCTGGGAAAATTGGAACGGTCAACTCGCCGCAACGCTAGGCGAGGATAGCCTTGCTGATCTCGAGCTTAGTGGGCGCGATGGCACGTTCGGCGCTGATGGCGCGGTCAGTCTTGGAAAATTTGCACCACCTGCCGCAACCAGCCTGTTGAGCGACACAACCGCGATTGATGTCAGCGCAATATTGGACGAGCGCAGTGCACAAATCGACGGACGTTTTTCTAGCCCAGCGTTTACCCTTGGCACCAACGGTTTAATCGATCTTTCAGACAATAACTTCGATAATTTTAAAGCAGCTTTCGTGCTGCTCAAACCCTCCGCGCTCACACCCAATCTGCGGGGAGAGGGCCTGCGCGCGATGCTCACTCTCAATGGCGAGATAGCTGCGCCTTTGGTGAATTATGACATCAATGCCGCGCGTATCGCAGTAAACGACATAGACTTGATAGGCCTGCGCGCACGCGGAGAAACGCGCGTCGATAGGGAAGGGATGAGTATCCCTGTTTCTGCCACTGTGGCGCGCATTTCGGGCTTGGATACAGCAGCGGGGGGCGCGCTGTCCGATATCACTTTACGCGGCGACATTGCCTATCAAGATGGGCGGCTTCTATCGGATAATTTGCGCATTCGTTCGGATAGAATTGACGCAGGTGTTACCCTTGTTGCCGATCTAAATGCAGGCCGATATGGCGCGGCGATTGATGGCAAACTCGGCAATTACCTGCTGGAGAGTGTCGGCATTTTCAACCTTGAAACCGATGTTGATTTGAAAGCCGATAGCGATGGTGATTACCGGCTAGCTGGCAAAGCGCGGGCTCGCTCGACCAGCCTATCGAATGAAAGCGTCAGCGAATTTCTTGGCGGCGATTTTATCATTGCCAGCGATATTGCCTATGCCAGCGACGGGATTGCACGCTTTTCCAATGCACGCCTTGATGCGCCCTTGCTAAAAGTAACAGGTGGGCGCGGAACTTACTCGCTCGATGGGCAATTTGATGTCGCCGCCAGCGCCGTTTCGGATGCATACGGCCCGCTTGGGTTGCAATTGGCCGGCACGATCACAAATCCGCGCGCAATCATTAAGGCCGCAAATCCCGGTCTTGGGGTCGGCCTTGCCAGCGTGACAGCTGTTATTCGCGGCGACAATGGCAATTACCGCGTCGATGCCGATGGACAGAGCGATTACGGTCCCTTCACCGCCGATGTGACGGTCGCGGCGGGCAGCGGGCCATTGGCGCTCAATATCAACCGCGCTGATATAGCCGGGATCGGGCTGACAGGGCGGATGCAGCAAACATCCGCAGGGCCATTTACAGGCCAATTGACCGCCAATGGACAAGGCTTGAACGGCACGGTTCAGCTTGGAGCACGCGGCCAATATCAAACCGCTGATATCAAAATGCGGGCGCGCGGCACTGTCTTGCCCGGCCCTGCGCGGGTGCGGATTGGCTCGGCCATAATTGATGCCAACGTCGTGCTTTACGACCAGCCAGAGGTTGTCGCCGATGTGCAATTGGCAAACACAGATTACGGTGCGCTCAACATCAATGCGATGCGCGCAAAGGTGGATTATCGCGGCGGCAAAGGCAGCGCCAAATTGCTGGCCGAGGGGCGCAGCGGTGTGCCGTTCCGGATATCAGCCAATGCTGATCTTCAGTCGGAACTATGGCGCGCTGCGATGCAGGGCAAGGTGCGCGGCATTGCCTTTAAAACAGACAGCCCCGCCCGGATCATTCCGCGCGTCAATGCCTATGAATTGCTTCCCACAAAGGTCAGCTTTGGTAAGGGCAGCATGCGGTTGGCGGGCGAATTTGGCAGCGGCATGAAAGTGCAAAGCCGATTGGACGCGCTCGACATGTCCATCGTCAATGCCTTCATGCCGGGTATGGGCATTGGCGGCACGGCCACCGGCAGTCTTGATTTTGTACAAGCCAGCGAAAACGCCTTTCCCAAAGCTGATGCGCGCCTCAAAATTCGCAACTTCACCCGCACAACAGCGGTGTCGGTTAGCCAAGCGGTCAATGTGAACTTTGTCGGTCAATTGCAGGCCAGCGGCGGCGCGGGCCGTGCGGTTGTGCGGCGGGGCGGCGCGGTTATTGGGCGCATGAATGCTGGGCTTACTCCGCTTGCCCCGGGCAATGGGCCATGGATGAAGCGGCTGATGCAGGCGCCGCTCAATGGCGGAATACGGTATAATGGACCTGCCGATACGTTGTTTTCTCTGGCTGGTCAGGACAATCAAAGCCTGTCGGGCGTGATGGGCATTGCGGCTGATTTCAGTGGCAGCCTCGCCAATCCGCAATTGGCGGGAATAGTCCGTGCCAATAAGCTTACTTACGAAAACCTGGTTTATGGTACCCGCCTCAGCAATATGACGGTCCAGGGCAAGTTTGAGGGCAATGAGCTTCAGCTAGAGCGGCTGGAGGCTGCTGCTGGCAAGGGCAGCGTAAAGGCAAGCGGATCGATCAGTCTGGCCGCTGATCAAGGCTTTCCGATGAATGTGAAGGTTACGCTCGACAAGGCGCGTCTGGCGCGCAGTGATGCGCTGGCGGCGACCGCGACAGGCACGCTGACCTTTTCCAAACTCCAAGGGCAAACCGCTCTGCTGGCGGGTAGGATTCTGCTGCCTGAGACGCGGTATAAAGTGGTTCAGCAAGGCGCCGCTGAACTGCCAAATCTAACCGGAGTCAGGTTCAAACCCCCTGCCAAATCTGCGCGCATTACCGGCAATGAAACGGCGATTGCAGCCGCTGGCATGTTCGATCAAATCCGCCTTGATCTGGAACTGGTCGCGCCGGAAAAACTCTATGTCTCGGGCATGGGCCTTGAAAGCGAATGGAGCGCGGACATCAAAATCAATGGCACCAGCGCCGCGCCGCGCATGGCCGGCAGTGTTGAACTGATACGCGGAACATTGGGCTTTGCAGGGCGATCATTTGCATTGGTTGACGGCAGGCTCGGCTTTACCGGCGGGCGCACTTTGGACCCCACGATCCTGCTCAGCGCGCGCGAAGATATTGAAGACGTGGCAGTCACGGTGAACGTCAGCGGTCAAGCGTTTAGCCCGCAAATCGCCTTTACCAGCTCACCCGGATTGCCGCAGGATGAGATCATTTCCCGCATCCTATTTGGCAGCTCGGTCGGAAATCTCTCTGCCATTCAAACTGTGCAATTGGCAGCCTCGCTCAATTCCCTGCGTTCAACTGGCGGCGGCCTGAACCCCTTGGGCAAATTGCGCTCGGCCACTGGCATTGACCGCCTTAGGATTGTGGGTTCGGATCAAAGCACAGGCCGCGGCACAGCCTTGGCAGCAGGGCAATATATCACCGATGATGTCTATATTGAGGTGATTACAGATGCGCGCGGGTTCACCGCCACGCAATTGGAAATCAGCCTGACGCCGGCCCTATCGGTGCTCAGCCAAGCAGGCGGCGCGATCGGCACCAATGTCAATGTGCGCTACCGCAAGGATTATTGATGCGCCCCGCCCTCGTTCTCATCATCTTGGCGCTGGCCTTACTTAGCACAGTCTTCATCCAAACAGAGAAGCGCGGATCGTTTGATGAACGCTTTGACCGCGCGGATGAGCGCCTGCGCGAAATGGCGCAAAGCATTGATGAACAGATAGAGCCAGCGAACGATGACTAGACCATCATAATTCTTGAGATGGTCTCAGCAGTACTTTTGGGACAGCTCATCTGACTGCTATGCTTGCATCCTGCTTATTGCTCGGAACGTCCGCAAATGGGTCGGAAACGGAATGTCCGCTTTTGTCGCAGTCGGCATGCTGCGCAACACGCCCCCTAAGCCGCCTCAGCCTTAGCCACCGGATAAAGCTCATTCATTGGGCGCGATTTGCCGTCGGAGCATACCATGCGCACGTGATAGCGCCGTAGCCCGCGCGGTTCGTCCACGCCGCAGCTATGGGAAATTACGCCGACTTCCTTGCGCATATTTTCGACGAAATGCGCCACGCGCACCGCTTTGTTCGCAGGGTCCAGCCCTTTTTGCAGGCGCTCATCATGGGTGGTGATGCCGGTGGGACAGGTGTTTTTGTTGCACTTCATCGCCTGAATACAGCCCAGTGCAAACATGAAGCCGCGCGCTGAATTCACGAAATCCGCGCCCGTGCACATCGCCCAAGCGACCTCGCCCGGCGTCACCAATTTGCCAGAGGCGATGATCCGGATGCGGTCTTTAAGCCCGTATTTGTCGCGCATATCAACCACCACCGGCAGGCTTTCGCGCAGGGTCAGGCCGACATTGTCGATCAGCGGCATAGGCGCAGCGCCGGTGCCGCCATCGCCGCCATCGACAGTGATGAAATCGGGCGCACATTCCGGCCCGCGGCGCACGATCTCTGCCATCAAATCATCGAGCCAACCGTAAGCGCCGACCACGGTTTTAAAGCCAACCGGCTTGCCCGTGGCGCGGCGGATGCGGTCAATCATGGCAAGCAGATCATCCGTGCTGGCAATCTCGGGCCAGCGATTGGGCGAGATGGAGGCGGAGTGCGGTTCTATTCCGCGAATTTGGGCGATCTCTTCATTGACCTTTTTAGCCGGAAGAATGCCGCCTTTGCCCGGCTTTGCACCTTGCGAGAGTTTAATCTCAAACATGCGCACCTGTTCATGCGCGGCCACTTCGGCCAGTTTCACATCGCACAAATTGCCATCCGCATCGCGCACGCCGTATTTGGCCGTACCGATTTGGAAGACGATGTCGCAGCCACCCTCCAAGTGAAAGGGCGAGACGCCGCCTTCGCCTGTGTTCATCCAGCAGCCTGCTTTCGCTGAACCGTGGGATAATGCCAGAACTGCGGGCTTTGACAGCGCGCCGTAGCTCATGGCTGAAACGTTGAAATAGGAGCCTGCTTCATATGGGATTTTTGCACTGCCGCCGCCAATAGTCATGGAAGGGGGACAGGTGGCATCATCATCCAGCGTGGGCCAAGGGCAATTGACGAAGATCGGCGTGCCTACAGGGTCAAGGTTGCGGGTGGAGCCGAAAGCAACAGTGTTGCCTTTGCCTTGAGATGCCCTCGATATCCAATCGCGCTGGGCGCGGTTAAACGGCATTTCCTCGCGGTCCATAGCGAAGAAATATTGACGGAAGAACTCCCCCAGCTCGGTAAAGACGGCGCGCAAGCGGCCCACGACGGGATAATTGCGGCGCACCGCATCGCCGGTCTGATTGCGGTCGATAATATAAAGCGCGACCACGGCAAGCGCTGCCAGCCCGAGCATAAAGACGAATATCGTCGTGAGCCAATCCAGCAATGTCATCGCTGGTTGTATAAAATCTTCCATCATCGCGCCGTGTTCCCCATAAGTTGGCATATCTGACGATTCGTCAGCACAAGCATGAAAGTTACACGGTGGCCTGAATTGTGTGTGCGGGCAAGTTATGCCCAAACGCAATATGGATTAGGCGCGCCCGACGCTGGTGTAGGCAAAGCCCGCATCGCGCACATCATCGGGGCGATAGATGTTGCGCAGATCGACGAGCACGGGCTGGTTCGCCAGCTCCATGACACGGGCGAGATCGAGCGCGCGAAACGCATCCCATTCGGTCACAATCGCGACCGCATCTGCGCCTTTGATCGCGGCATAGGGATCATCGCACATGGTGACTTTGGGCATGAGCGGCGCGGCGAGTTCCATGCCTTCAGGGTCGTAAGCGGCGACATTAACGCCTGCATCGGTCAGCGTTTGGGCCACTGCAATTGCAGGGCTGTCGCGCATATCATCGGTATTGGGTTTGAAGGTCAGGCCAAGCATGGCGACCTTCTTGCCGCGTGCCGCGTCCGTTCCGCCCAATGCGTCCACCACCTTGCGGCCCATCGCGCGCTTGCGGCTGTCATTGGCTTTCACCACGGCCTCGACGATGCGCACAGGGCTGTCGAAATCCTCTGCCGTTTTCAGCAGGGCGAGCGTATCTTTGGGGAAGCATGATCCGCCATACCCCGGCCCAGCGTTGAGAAACTTTGGCCCGATCCGGTTATCCATCCCGATACCGCGCGATACGTCTTGGACATTGGCGCCAACTTTCTCGCACAGATCCGCCATTTCATTGATGAAAGTGATCTTGGTCGCAAGGAAGGCGTTGGCGGCATATTTGATTAGTTCAGATGAGCGGCGATTGACGAAGAGAATGGGCGATTCGTTGAGGAACAATGGGCGGTAAACGGCGCTCATCACATCGCGGCCAAAATCGTCTTCTGCGCCGATAACAATGCGGTCAGGCCGTTTGAAATCGCCAATGGCCGCGCCTTCGCGCAGGAATTCTGGGTTGGAGACTACGGCAAATTTATGGGCTGTGCCGGAGCTTTGCAGGATGCGCTCAACCTCATCGCCTGTGCCAACAGGAACGGTGGATTTGGTGACGATCACTGCATCGTTAGACAGGCTCGCGCCAACTTCTTCCGCCACGGCATAGACGAAGGACAAATCCGCATGGCCATCGCCGCGTCGGCTGGGTGTGCCCACCGCGATAAAGATGGCGGCGGCG
>JALZVZ010000201.1 GCA_023299945.1 Altererythrobacter sp.
GGATCATCAGAGCGCAACGCAGCGCGCAAGTCGACCTGCTCTCCTCCGCCAAGGCAAGGGAAAAGCTGGCCCGTCGCCGTCACTCTAATTCGGTTGCAGCCAGCGCAGAAATTATTGGTGAGCGGCGTTATCATGCCCAGCAATCCGCCCGTTTCCTCGACACGGTCATATCGCGCCGGCCCGCCTGATGATTTGTCAGACGGTGTCAGGGTCCAGCGCTTCTCCAAATTCTCGCGCACGGCTGAAAGGGGAAGGAAATGATCGACACGGTCGCCGTCCACTTCGCCCAATGGCATAACCTCAATCAGGGTCAAATCATGGCCTTGCCCATGGGCCCAAGCAATAAGATCGAGAAGTTCGTCCTCGTTCACGCCCTTCATCGCAACGGTATTGAGCTTGACCCTTAAGCCCGCCTCTTTCGCCGCTGCAATCCCTTCCAGAACCTGAGGCAAAGCATCACGGCGCGACAGCTCCTGAAACCGCGCACGGTCGAGCGTATCGAGGGAAATATTGATCCGCTTTACCCCGGCGGCGGCCAGCGCATCAGCGTGGTTGGCCAGCTGGGTCCCATTGGTAGTCAGCGTCAGCTCGTCCAGACCATCACCAATCTTGCGGCCTAGTGTCTGAAACAAATCGATAATATCGCGCCGAACCAATGGTTCACCGCCGGTAATGCGGATTTTGTTTACGCCGCGTTCAATAAAACCAAGCGAAAGCCTGTGAAGTTCCTCAAGGCTCAAAACCTCCTTGCGCGGCAAAAACTGCATACGTTCAGGCATGCAATAGGTGCAGCGCAAGTCGCAGCGGTCTGTCACGGAAAGCCGTAAATAGCTTATCCGGCGCGCAAAACTATCCACCAAAGGCACAGTCTTAGCACGTTCTGGCTTTACCGGAGCAGTATCGATCACATCACGAAGTCTAGTCATGTAATGGTAGATACTGCCCTGTCACGCCGGGCGCATCCCTCAAATATGCCAGCGCTTCAGATCGTGCGCTTTCGCTACCCCCGCCAAGACAATTGACGCGGGACGGCGCGTATTCGCGGGCTAGATCACGCACAGCTGCCCGCCGCCAATCATCATGATCCACGCTAGCGACCGGCAAAAGCAGCGTGAGATGACCTAGGCCAGATGCCAGACGAGCCGAGATGACCGGCAGATGATCGGTATAAAACTGAGATGCTGCTGCACTGGGGCTAGATGGAAGCGCATCAATTTTCAGTTCGTTGGCCACCAGTTCAGCGCCGCTCGCGCCGCATTGTTATGCCAATTTTCTCATTCGCCTCGGCGATGGCAAGCTTGACGATTTTGACCGTGATCGCGTTCACCCGGGCATCCTGTACAAATAGGGTTTCGCAGATATGATCCGCCAACGATTCGATTAGCTTGAAATGCACGCCTTGCGGCAAAGCTTTTGACGCAGCAAATTTCAAATCCATATAATTCTTGCTGGCCGACAAAGGCGTGTCGGGATCATAATGATCGGCAATATCCATATCGGCTTGAATGGTAATGCGCAGCGGCTGCGGCTTGCCCGTCTCCTCCGAATAAATACCGGTGAGAACATCGACCTCGAGGTCGGCAACTTCAAGAATGAGCGAATCGGCCATAATGCACGTACCCTTAAACTGAATTGCGCCAGCGTGCGAAGATTGCCGTTGGCAACAAGCGGGAATTGTCGCCAGTCTCTTGCACAGCCAGATCGCCATGTTCGACAGTGCCCGGCAAATCGGCGAATAATTCCTCGACCAATCCGGCCAGAGCAAGGCTGCTCATGCGCACAGCATAGACAGTGAGGAATAGAAATTTGCTATTTTCATCCAAAAGCTTGCGGCAATCTGCCAACAGCTCAGGCAGGCCTTCCTCGATATGCCATGTTTCATTCTTTGGCCCGCGTCCGAATTTTGGCGGGTCGAGAATAATCCCGTCATAGCGCTTTTCACGCCGCACTTCGCGCGCGGCAAACTTTGCAGCATCATCGACCAGCCAACGTATCGGAGCGTCTCCAAGCCCTGAAAGCGCGGCATTTTCGCGCGCCTGCGCCACGGATTTTTTCGAAGCATCCACATGTGTGACGCGGCCATATTTACTCAGCGCGAGCGAGCCGACACCGGTATAGCCGAACATATTCAGGGTATCGGCGTCTGTTTGCCCGGCCAATTGCGCGCCCATCCAATCCCAAACGGGCGCCATATCAGGGAAGAATTGTAAGTGACGGAACGGCGTTGGCTGAGCGGTGAAATGGGCCTCTTCCCAGCTCAAAGGCCAGCCCTCCTCGGGCAAAGCACTATCGCCCAATGCCTGCCACCGGCCGCCGCCATCCTCGTCAGAACCGGGAATAAATTCCGCATCGGCGGCCCAATCATAAATGCGTGGGCTCCACATGGCTTGCGGTTCGGGGCGAATAAAACTGCGGGGACCAAAGCTTTCCCACTTTCGCCCATGACCACTGTCGAGCAAGCGGTAACTATCCCAACCCTCGCCGACCATCAGAATTGGTTCGCGGCAAAGCTTTGCCATCAGCTAGCCCTCTCTTTAACTTGCCGGCGTCGCGCGCTGCGTGACATAATCGCGCACAGCGTCGTATGTTCCGGGAAGTTCATCATAGGCCTCCTCGCGCGCAAACAAATCGCCAACACGCGCAGGTAAAGCAGGACGCTGGCCAATCGCGCGCTCCACCGCATCGCGGAATTTTGCCGGATGCGCTGTTGCCAATGTGACCACTGGAATGGCCGGATCAATCTGCGCCTCGAGCGCGGCATGAAGGCCAATCGCTGTGTGCGGATCGAGGACTTGCCCAGCGTGATCATGCGCCCAGCGCAAAGTGCGCGAGAGCTCTTCGGCATCGGTGCGCGAACTGGTGAAGAGATGCGCCATTCCTTCGCGCTGAGCATTGGTCAGCTGCATCGACTTGCTCGCTTCAAAGGCGCGCATTTGCTCCGCCATCGCGCCGCCGTCACGGCCTCCGCAATCAAACAGAAGTCGTTCAAAATTCGAGCTGACCTGAATATCCATCGACGGGGCAACGGTGGGCGTGACCTCGCCCGCGGAATAATCTCCTTCAGAGATTGCACGGTGAAGGATGTCATTGATGTTTGTTGCCACGATCAGTCGCTCAATCGGCAGTCCCATTTGAGCAGCAACATAGCCAGCAAACACATCGCCAAAATTGCCGGTGGGCACACTGAACGCGACTTTGCGTGCTGGCGATCCCAATTGCAGAGCAGCAGCAAAATAATAGACAACTTGCGCCATCAATCGCGCCCAATTGATTGAATTGACCGC
>JALZVZ010000202.1 GCA_023299945.1 Altererythrobacter sp.
TTACAATAAACTACGCCGCGCGTGAACCGCGCATCATGGGCTTCCATCGAACGGCTGGCGCTGGCTTTTGTGGCCGCAGTTCCTCCGTGGCGGAGCGGGAGGAAATTCAAACCGGCGATCCGGCTTGGGCGCGTTTCCGCAAGCGTGTCGTTAGCGGAATGGCTGCTTACGCACTCAAATCCCAGCCTAACTCACCGCGCCAATCATGCTTTCCACATTCACGAATTTCTCTCGCGGGGCGCCTTTGCGGGCTGCGGCGGTTTCGGCTTCTTCGATCTTCTTCCAATCTTGGAATGTGACCACATCCAGCCCGCGTTCGTTGGCCAAAGCATCAAAACCATCGCGGCCTTGCTTGTTTGCTCGGCCTAGCGTGCCGTTGCTGACGTCCTCTGCAATCAAATCAACCACGCTGTAGCCATCGGGGCGGTTGGTGCCGATGGTGCCGCTTGGCCCTCTGCGCGCCCAGCCAACGCAGTAAATGCCGGTGAGAATACGCCCTTCATCATTCGCAAAGCGGCCCATGCGCTCATCAAACGGTACGCCGGGGATGGGGGAGGAGCGGTAGCCAATGCAGGCCACCACCAGATCGGCGGGAATGTCGTAGAACTCGCCAGTGCCGACCGCGCGGCCGGTCTCCACCTTTGTGCGCTCAACCCGCAGTGCGCTGGCTTTACCATCGCCGATAATTTCGGTGGGACTAGCGAACATATCGAAATGCACAGCGATGGGTTTTTGCGCGTGCTCATCTTCCGTAATCGCGGCGAAATTGCGCAGATGATTGACGGATTTTCGCATGCCAGGTTCGAGCAAAGCGTCCTCAGCTTCCTCAGGCAAATCATCGCTGTCAACGCGCGGACTCGCACGTTCCAACGCGCCAAGCTCGCCCAATTCTTTCGGCGTCATCATAATCTGATGAGGGCCGCGTCGGCCAACGATGGTGATGGTTTCTGGATTGGCCTCGCGCAGGGCATCCAATGCATGCGCGACAATATCTGCGCCTGCGAATTCTTCTTCGGTTTTGGACAGGATACGCGCCACATCCAGCGCGACATTGCCCATGCCAATGACAACCGCATTTTTGCCAGAGAGGTCGGGCGCAAGCTCGGCAAATTCGGGGTGGCCATTGTACCAGCCGACAAAGGCGGCAGAGCCAAATACATTGGCTTTGTCCTCGCCCGCAATGCCCATCTGCTTGTCATTGGGTGCACCGGTGGCCAGCACAACCGCATCGTAGAGCTCTTGCAGTTCAGGGATGGTGATGTCTTTGCCAATGCAGACATTACCGACAAAGCGCACATTGTCTGTCAGCGCGACTTTTTCATAACGGCGCGATACGCCTTTGATGCTCTGGTGATCCGGGGCAACGCCAAAACGGATCAGGCCATAGGGGACGGGCAACATGTCGAAAATATCGACGCGCACGTCTTCATGATCGTCTTTGGCAAAGTGTTTTTGCGCCGCTTCTGCTGTGTAATAGCCCGCTGGTCCGGAACCGATAATCGCAATATGCCGCATGGTCTCTCCCCGTAGAAGGGAAAGGCTAATGCATTGCGTGCAAAAGGCAAACGGGTAGCGCGTGCGCTAGCAAAATACGCAGGTATTTAGGCCGCTTTGCGGGTTTGGGGCGCGGCCTCTTCCTCAGAGCTGTCCAAAAATTTATGGATCGCCTCAAGGCTTTCATCCTTATGGGTCAGCAGGAACAAATGTCCGCCGCCTTTGAGCACTTTGAGCTGCGCATTGGGCGCAAGCGAAGTGATCATCTTGCCATTAACCAGTGGAACGATGGAATCATCATCGCCCATCATCACCAGCATTGGTTTTTTCATGAATGGCAGGGCTGGCGCGCTGGTCCAGCCCATCATTGCCAGCAATTGGTAGAAATAACCACGCGGGCTGGGCGGGGTGAGGCGCGATGTATGCCCTGTCTTACCGCCGCCAGCATTCTCGCCGCTCGCAGCTGCGCCGCCATAAAGCGTTTCAAAATGCTTCATCATATAATCGGGATCAACATAGCGGCGCGGATTGGCCATTTTTGATAAAGCCGCCGGATTGCCCGGAACCATGATCATGCCCATGCTGGTCGCTGCCAGCACAACGCGGCGCGTGCGGCCGGGATGCTGAATGGCGAAATGCTGCGCCATGGCGCCGCCCCAGCTAATGCCCATGACATCGACTTGATCTGCGCCAAATCGGTCGAGCAGCAGCGTTGCGGTATAGGCCATTACAACCGAATTATACGGGATCAGCGGATCAGGTGAGCCGCCAATGCCCGGCATATCAAACATGATGAAAGGGCGGTCGTTGAGCGCGGCCGCCAAGGGGGCAACCGCTTCTATATTTGCGCCAATACCGTTGAAGAACAGAACCGGCAGATGCTCGCTTTCATCATCCCAGCGCCAACGCGCCACGCGCAATGTGCGCCCTGCCACAGTTTCCATAGTGACCTTTGCATCATGCATCGGGTCGTTCTGGGAGTCGTCTCGGGCGGCGGTTTTAGGATCGGTCAAACGTGCTCTTTCATGTTGCGTTGCAGCATAGATAGGAGGTGCAGCCAGCTTTTACTAGTAGCAAACCCCTAAGTTCTATCTCTCTTCAACTACGTAAAGGCCGGGGGCAGGGTCTAGGGGCTTGTGCTTTTTGTCCCCCAATGCTGCCGGTGCCGCTTTCGCTTTGCCAGAGCGTTTTTGCAGCCATTCTATCCAATAGGGCCACCAGCTGCCTTTTGTTTCTTCCGTGCCTTGCAGCCACTTATCGGCTGTTTCCGGCAGCTTACCCTTCTTCTTCTGAATAAAGTATTTAGCCTTGGGATTGCCCGGAGGGTTGAGGATCGCCTGCATATGGCCCGATTGCGACAGAACATAGGTCACATCTTTTGAGCCAAACAATTGCGTGGAGCGATAGGTCGCCTTCCACGGAGTGATATGATCGGTGACCCCGCCAAGGATAAACAGGTCCGATTTCACTTTGGACAGATCAACCATATGATCGACCATCTCTACTTCGCCCTTTTTGGTGAAGGCGAGGCTGTCTGAAACCTCCAAAAAGTCGCCCATCAGGCTGGCGGAAAGATTGGTCGCATCTGCATTCCAGAAAAGCACATCAAAGGCGGGCGGATCAGCGCCGAGCAAGTAATTATTGATGACGTAGTTCCAAATGAGATCATTGGGCCGCAGCCACGCAAAGCTGCGCGCCAGATCATCGGCCTTGATCACGCCCTTTTTCGCAGCGCGCTGTTTCGCCAGCTTCATTCCATTGTCAGAGACGAGGCTGCCCGCCTCAATATCGGTGGCCTTTGGGTGAAGCACGCAAACCATAATCGTGAGCGCGCCCAAAATCGCATCCTTATCCGACGCTAATTTTGAGGAAAGCATTGCAGCGGTTTGCCCGCCGGAACAGCCAGCCGACACGTTGACCGTTTTAGAGCCAGTGATTGCGCTGACTGCGTTCATCGCCTCGCGGCAGGAATTGACATAATCGGTCATATTCCAAACGCCCTGTTCCTTGGACGGATTGCGCCAAGAAATCACGAAAGTCTGAATGCCATTATCAATCTGATATTTCACGATCGACTTCTCTGGCGAGAGGTCATTGATATACATTTTGTTGATTTGCGGCGGGATCGTCAGCTGCGGGATTTCATGCACTTCATCGGTTGATGGGGCATAATGGATAAGCTCCATCATCTCTGTGCGCAGGACAACGCTGCCTTTGGATGTCGCAATATTCTCGCCCAGCTTAAATGGGCGCTTGTCGACTTGGCTGACCATGCCGCGATTGTTGACCATATCATCATAGGCGTTCTTGAGGCCTTTGATCAGCGATAATCCGCCACTGTCGATCAAGCGTTTCTGCGCGGTGGGATTGCCGATCAGCGTATTGGTCGGGGCCAGACCATCGATGATGATATTCGCAACGAAATTGGCGCGATTGCGCTCCAGCTCATCAAGTTCCAATTCCTCCAGCCAATTGGACATGCCTTTTTGCACAGCTAGGTAATACTGCGCACCTGCCCGGAAGAAGGGGTTATACTGCCATGCGGGGTCCATGAAGCGCTTGTCTTTGGGATTAGGGGCAAGATCGGATTTGCCGGTCAATATCTTGACCATATCCTGACCAAAAGCTTGGCTGTGACGCATAACGCGCTGCGGATCGCTGGCAGTTTCCCGCAGCAATAATGCAACCGCGCCGATGAAATCCTCACGCGCAACACCGACCAGCGGACCAAGCGCACTGGTTGATTGTGCGGCCTCGTTTTCAAGCTTCACTTCGTCTTGCATAAAGTCCCCTATTTCGTCCCACACACTGGGCCTGCACCATTGGCGGCTTGTTAGGGGTAAAGCATGGCCAAGGCGCAGGGTTTTGGCAAGTTTACGTAATCGTCAATGAAGGTGCTGATAAGCCGTTCAAAAGGCATGTTAACAGTCCATTCTCAATGCCTGAGGCAAATACTTAGTTCGACTTGAGCCAAAATTTGACCAAATTTGGATGTTTCAGGGCGGTTATTATCAAATTTGCAACCAAATCCGCTTACCACGCAAAATGTAACACGTTGCCCCGTCTTGGGCGCATGGTGGATCGGGGATTTTGGACTAACTTCAGTTCGTACGTATTATGGCCAGTTTGTTTTCAAAAATACGGCAATCCAGTCAATCCGAGGTCGAGAAGACTCCGGAGAATACACCCGTGTGTCCGATCCAAGAATCTGACACACGTCGCCGGATTGAATTGCTCGATAGCTTTGAACAAGCGGGCCTTGGCTGGTTCTGGGCAACTGATTCATTTGGCCGTGTAATCTATCTTTCCCAATCCGCGACCGCATCGCTGGAAGTCGATCAGTCAGAGGTTTTGGGCAAACCGTTTAGCGACCTGTTCTCCGCTGACACTGACAATGATGATGAAAAGCCGGAACGCCCGCTGGCCTTCTTGCTGGGGGCACGCAACTCCATCGTTCAGCTAACGGTTAAAGTCCTTAGCGGGAAATCGGAATTTTGGTGGGAAATCGCCGGCAAGCCGCAATATGACGAGCAGGGCGATTTCTCGGGCTATCGCGGCAGCGCAAAAGACATTTCGGCAACGATTGACACCCGCCGCGATGCAGAACGCCTGTCACAATTCGATTCCTTAACAGGCTTAGCCAATCGCCACCGCATGACCAAGCGTTTGGAAAAGACGTTGGAGGCATACCGCAATTCAAAGCGTTCCTGCGCTTTGATGATGCTCGATCTTGATAGGTTTAAGCAGGTTAATGATACGCTCGGCCACCCAGCCGGCGATGAATTGTTGCAGCAGGTGTCTGCACGGCTGAAAACCATCGTTGAAAAACGCGGTGAGATCGGCCGGATCGGCGGCGATGAATTTCAAATCCTGCTGCCCGACATTGACGATCGCGGCGTGCTGGGCGAATTGGGCCAGCGCCTGATCCAGATGGTGTCGCAGCCTTATTCGATCAATGGCGCGCGCGCGATCATCGGTACATCTGTGGGGATTGCGATTGCCCCTTATGATGGCCTGGATGCTGAAGAGCTGGTGAAGGCCGCCGATATGGCGCTTTATGCGGCCAAGGCAGGCGGGCGCGGACAGCACCGTTTCTATCACAGCGATTTGAAAGATGGCGCGAAACAGCGTCGCCGGATTGAAGAAGACTTGCGCGATGCGGTCGCAGCCGAAGAGTTGGAGATGCATTACCAACCGATTGTCGATGCAAAGACCCATCAGGTTGCCTGTCTAGAAGCTTTGATGCGCTGGAACCATGAGGAACGCGGTTGGGTATCACCGGGCGCCTTTATTCCGGTTGCAGAAGATTTGGGCATTATTGTGGAAATGGGCGAATGGGCGCTCAACCAAGTCTGCCGCGATGTGTGCGGTTGGCCGGGCGATGTAAAATGCGCGGTGAATGTGTCAGCGGTACAGTTTGCCCGCGATGATTTCCCTGAAATCGTTGCCAGGGCCTTGCAGAGTTCCGGTGTCAATCCCGGCCGTATCGAACTTGAAATTACCGAAAGCGTCTTTGTCGGCGATCTCGAACGCACCATTCGAATCTTTACCGAGCTGAAAGCGTTGGGCGTGCGACTGTCGCTGGATGATTTCGGCACAGGTTATAGCTCGCTTAGCTATTTGCGCGATGCGCCATTTGATAAGATCAAAATTGACCAGAGCTTTGTGCGCGGCTCGACCGAGGCTGATAATAATAATTCACAGCTTGTCGGCGCAATCGTCAGCCTGGCTGGCGCGCTGAAGATGGTCACTGTCGCCGAGGGTGTGGAGACCAAGGACGAGTTGAAATTGGTCAAAAAATTAGGCGCGACTTATATTCAGGGCCGCATTTTCTCATGGGCGATCAACAATGCAGAATTGCATGAGAAATTCGATACAGGCGATCTCAAATATGAGCCCAAGGGTCCCGAAAAATACCGCGCTGAACGCCGCACAGAATTCCGCCGCGTTGGCGTGATCCATGAGGATCACCGTTACAATGTTATGCTGCGAAACCTGTCGAAATCGGGCGCAAAAATCGAGGGTCTTCTCGATGTTCCAATTGGCACTGATTTGGTGCTCGATTTAGGCGATGGGCAATTGGTGGTTGCGGTTGTGCGCCGTTCCAATGGTTTCTCACAAGGTGTTAAATTTGAAAATCAACTGATCAGTGATGGCGCCGATGGGCTGTGTACACGTCACCGCGTATCGCCCTATCAAATCGAGGCGGCTGGCCAACCGCTTCAGGCGCTAACCAATGATGCCTATTCGCAATTGATGGGCAATCAGGGGCAGACGACGAAGATGTTCGCCGAGGTTGATATTACCAACCCGCAGAACCGTCAGAAATAGGTTCATGTCCTAAGCCGTCATCTGGGCAAAATTAGGGTAAAAGTAACCATCTGTATTTACACGTAGGATATGACGGTTCGCTGGGCTTTTCCCAGGCCGCGTGTTCGGGAGTATTGCAGTGCCTTTCAAAGGCTTCTTGGCGAAAAGACGGGCTGGCAGCGCTGAGCAAGTGGCTGCACCCTTTTCTGGGGCCGGTTCTGTCAGCGATGCAGAAAAACTGGCGCTGATGGCCGATTTGGAAGAATCGGGCCTCGGCTGGTTTTGGGCCACCGATGAAGAGGGCCGATTATCCTATCTAAGCGGCGCCTTTTGTGCGCGCATAGGTTTGAAACTAGACGCCATTGCAGGCAGGCCGCTTGCTGAAATCTTTGCCGTTCGTGATAGCGGCGACCGGGGACAATCGCTCGCGCTGAGACTGGGCATGCGCAAAGCATTTTCCTCGCTCGCAGTCTCGCCTTTCCAAGACGCCTCCGTGATCCAAGAAGGCGGGCCAAACCCAAAAAACGAGCAATGTGTTGTCAGCCTTTCAGGGCGGCCCATCCTTACCAGCGGAGGCGCTTTTCGCGGATATCGCGGCACGGCCAGCGACATTACGGACCAATTTGAACGCGAGGAAGAAACCGAGCGTTTGGCGAAATATGATTCGCTCACCGGCCTTGCCAATCGCTACGAGATGTCGCGAACGATTGATGCCGCTTTAACTGTTTTCCAATCGGCAAAGCGCAATTGCACGCTTATGATGCTTGATCTTGACCGGTTTAAGCAGGTCAATGACACAATGGGGCATGCCGCCGGTGACGAGCTTTTGAAAGAAGTTGCAGCGCGGTTGAAACGTGCGACAGGACGCGAAGCGGAAGTCGGACGTTTGGGCGGTGATGAATTCCAGATAATGCTGCCTGATATGGATGATCGCGGCGAGTTGGGCGAGATTGCCAAGAAAATTATTGCTATGCTTTCGCAGCCATACTCGCTCACCGAGGGACGCTGCGTTATTGGCGCTTCCATTGGCATCGCCACGGCTCCGCATGACGGCGTGACCCGCGATGAGGTGGTAAAATCAGCGGATATGGCGCTGTATGCTGCGAAAAATGGCGGGCGAGGGCAGTTCCGCTTTTACTCCGGCGATCTGGCGCATGAGGCTTTGTTTCGCAAACGGTTGGAAGACAATCTGGCCGAAGCCATCAATGAAGATCAATTGTTCTTGCGTTATCAGCCCATTGTTAGCCTTGAAAGCCATATGGTTGAGGTTTTGGAAGCGCAGCTTTGCTGGCAGCATCCCCAGCGCGGGATAGTTGATCACGAGGAATTGCAACCAATCGTCGAGGCCAGCGCGATGGCGCAGAACATTGGCGAATGGGTTATTGACCGCGCGTGCCAAGATGCCACCAGATGGCCCGCAGGCCTGCGCGTGGCGGTTAATGTCCCCTCCAAACAATTTACCTCTGAGGGATTTTTGCCCAAAGTTGGCGCGGCTCTTACAGCATCCAAATTGGAACATGGCCGTCTCGAACTGGAAGTCAGCGAGGCTGTGTTCGAAGGCGATGTCAACGCAGTAGACCGGGTGCTTGGCGATTTGTTTAAGCTGGGTGTGCGGCTGACATTGGATGAATTTGGCAATGGCCATTCCTCGCTCGGATATTTGCGCCGTGCGCCGTTTGATTCGATCAAAATCACGCCAGAGTTCTACCAAAGCGAAGGCAATGATGATGCACGTGACCTGCCGCTGATCAGTGCAATTGGCGCTTTGTCCAAGGCGCTGGGCATGTCGATTGTGGCCGCCGGTGTGGAGACGATGGAACTGTATGAAGCGCTGCGCGCCAGCGGTGTCGGCAGTGTTCAAGGGCCGATCTTTGCCGACAGTGTAGATGTCGCAAAAGTGGCGAAAGAACTCGCCAATGGCAGTTGGAAAATTGAGCCTGTTCCTGCGCGCAATGCGCGGGCAAAACGCCGCACCGTTTACCGCAATATTCAAGTTATTCACGACGATCATTCCTATGATGTCACTCTGCGGAACCTGTCCAAAACGGGCGCTTTGATCGAGGGGCTCAATGATGTCCCAATCGGCACGCAATTCGTTGTTGATTTTGGTGCCGGACAATTGACTGTCGGTGCCGTCAGTCGCAGCAATGGCGATGTTCAGGGCCTGGAGTTTGAAACGCTGCTGGTTGAGGATAGCGCAGGCGGGCTGTGCACACCCAATCGTGTCTCTCCTTATGCTTTGGCGAGCGCCGGCGCTCCGCTAGAGGCATTGTCAGATGGTGATTATAAAGGGATGAAGGGCGGCATGCTTGACCTCAATAAATCCATTCCGCAATTTGCCTATTCCTCAGGCGATCCTGCATAAAATTCGGCCCGCGAATTAAGGCCCGATAATAAGGGCTGACAGAAGGCTGCATGCCCGCTAATTGCGGCAGCCAATGACTGATCAATCCAAAATCCGAAACTTTTCGATTATCGCCCATATCGATCATGGGAAATCGACGCTGGCTGACAGGCTGATCCAGCACACTGGCGGCCTGACCGCGCGCGAGATGAGCGAGCAAGTGCTCGACAATATGGATATTGAGCGCGAACGCGGGATCACGATCAAGGCCCAAACCGTGCGCCTCGATTACACCGCAAAAGATGGCGAGACCTATCAGCTCAATCTGATGGACACGCCCGGCCATGTCGATTTTGCTTACGAAGTATCGCGCAGCCTAGCCGCCTGCGAAGGCGCGCTGCTGGTGGTGGATGCTGCACAAGGCGTTGAGGCGCAGACGCTCGCCAATGTTTACCAATCGATCGAGCATGATCACGAGATCGTCTCTGTCATCAACAAGGTCGACCTGCCCGCCGCCGAACCAGAACGCGTTCAGGCCGAGATTGAAGAGGTCATCGGCCTCGACGCCTCCGACGCCGTAATGACATCAGCGAAAACCGGCATTGGTATCGAGGATGTGCTGGAAGCTGTGGTGAAACGCATCCCCCCTCCAAAAGGCGACCGCGACGAACCGCTAACCGCATCGCTTGTCGATAGTTGGTATGACCAATATCTCGGCGTGGTGATCCTCGTGCGCGTTATCGAAGGCGTGCTGAAAAAAGGCGTGAACATCAAATTCATGCAAGGGGAAACCGAGCACCTCGTCGACCGCGTCGGCTGTATGCGCCCGAAAATCGAGCAATTGGAAGAACTCGGCCCCGGCGAAATCGGCTTTATCACGGCACAGATCAAAGAGGTGGAGCAAGCCCGCGTCGGTGACACAATCACCACGGTGAAGGGCGGGGCAACCGAAGCACTTGCAGGCTATAAAGAGGTGCAACCCGTGGTGTTCTGCGGGCTCTTCCCCGTCGATGCCGCCGACTTTGAAAAACTGCGCGAGAGCATCGCAAAACTGCGCCTCAATGATGCGAGTTTCAGTTTTGAGATGGAAAGCAGCGCGGCATTGGGCTTTGGTTTTCGCGCAGGCTTCCTCGGATTGCTGCATTTGGAGATTATCCAGGAACGCCTGAGCCGTGAATATGATCT
>JALZVZ010000203.1 GCA_023299945.1 Altererythrobacter sp.
AAGAAAATCATGGAGTTTCTGGAGTTCTGCAACACAGTTGCGGGCCAATCGGCAGATCAAGACTTTGCACTGCACGACATCGTCAAAGAGCCGGAAAATTGGTACCAATATGCCTTGGCTACAATCGATCTCGATTGTTTCATTGAGCACGAGCGCTCGCTTCAAAATTCAGCGCAGATATACCAAGATGTCGGAGCCCATGTGCGAAGGCTTATAGATGCTCCGCCCCAAGCGAATAAAGTGCTTTCCTTTGAACAGGGCGCACTCATGCGACAGAATAAGATATTGGAGCTTCTCGGACGCACCTCGATCAAAAGACTGCCGGCTAAACATATTGGTGCAAGGCTTTCGTGATCGCGCCTTCAGGAACCCCGCAATTCTATTTCCATGGCCCCGCTCTTGATTTCAAACCAAGCTTTGCAAAAGCCAATTAAAGCACAAACGGAATCCGCAGGACCATACGCAGGTCGGTTGCATCATCGGTAAGGCCTGCTTCGATACCAAAATTGAGGCTGGTTTTTGGTGTCATTTTATAGGTTGTTCCAAAAAGGAAGCGGCCAATTTGCAAATCGCGAGAGGTCTGTTCGGTGGCTTCTGCTCCCTCGGTCAGCGCGCGTGTCGTTGTCTGGGTTCCAAAGCCCCAGCTATGCGCATAGCCAAAATTGAGCGACAAGCGTGGGTTTAAGGCAAGGCCAACACCTGCGCTGAACGATAGGGCATCGCCGGGATCAACTCGCTCAATCCGAACGGGCGGCAGCACTGCATCCACATCGCGCGCAAAATTCTTTGTGTAGCTCAAGCTGCCGAACAAAACGCCTGGATCGCTTGGGACAATGGCGGTTAGGCCAGCCGTCGCACCCCAAAAACCGGAGCCGGTGGCGGCCTCGCTCGCTTCGCCAAATTGGTTGCGCTCCAGCGAAAATGGCCCTTCGCCTGTGGGAATAGCCACTTGGACATTGCCGATCACATAAGCACCAAAACCGCGCGGTGCGTGCAATTGTTTGCGCAGCTGTATCTCTACATCGCCGACACCATATCCATTGGCGCTATTGTCGATCTCGCGCGTTTCGCCATTTGCAGCAGGTCCGGCGACGGGCGCTAGGATTGACGTATTCCAGCGCGCCACGAAAGGCACGTCGATGCCGATTTCAATATCGTCAGTTAGGCCATATTGAAGGCCAACTTTTTGTGTGAAAACATCTTGGCGGCTTTCATTGATGTCGAATGTCCCCACGAGCACGGATTCAACCACCTCGACCCCGCGGAAAACAGCGCGGTTGCGATCGGCGCGGGCATAGCTCCAAGCGACTTCGCCGCTGATCTTGCCCTTTTTGGTGATTGCACTGCCTTGGCGGCCCAATGCGGCGACTTCGGGTTGGCGGTCTGCGTCTTCGGGTGCGACGCCAACGGTGCCTTGAGCAGCGGCTGCAGATGCGGATTGCGACGCTCCTGTTGGAGCGGCGGCAACACGCTGGACTGGTCCAGTAGGATTAGGAGCTGCGGCTGCGCGGATAGGTTTGGGCGTAGGTGTTTCGCCAAGCGCCAGCGCGAGCCTGCGCTCCATCGTGTCCAATTGACTTTGCTGTGCTTGAAGTGCGCTGATTTGCTGAGTTATGCTTGCCCGCTGCGCTGCGACTTCTGCCCGCAATTGGGTGAGTTCAGATGTGCCTGAGGACGACGGCTGCGCAGCTGCTTTAGCGGGGATAGGAGCAGGGGCCGGGACAGCAGCAAGCGGCTGCACAATTGTTTTGGACACAAATTGCATGTTCGCTGTTGGCGCTTCGGAATTTGTATCTTGCGCGCTAGCAGGATGCGCAACATTAGCTGCAGCCACAAGCACGAGACTTAGAAATGCGTTACGCATTATTTTTAACCACCCATTGGGTCAGCGATGACTAGAAATTAGTCAAAACTGAAATTTGCTGTGTCCTCAGCAAGTGTGCCCAAAGTGGGGATAAGCGATCCAATTTGCCCAACCGCCATTCTCGATAAATCGAGATCGATGGTTGTGACAGTCGTAATGGAACGATCATCGGCTGTATTGGTGATGATACTGCCAGTCGCGCGGCCCATCAGGTGAGAAACCTGAGTTCCAGGAACTGAAATGGTTACACGGCTACTTGTATCATCGCCATCGGTTTGCACCGAAACGCCCTGAGACACTTGCTCAATCGATACAACAGGCCCGCCTTCGGCCAGCACGTAAGAGGAGCGCAAAATCAGCTCTCCATCAATGCTGGTTTCTTGCAGAATGGCGATGTCCAAATCCAGGCCACCGGGGAATTCAAAGCCGCCGCGCTCACCCGCCAACGCAGCATCATCCATCGCGGCCACATCACCAAATGGTGTTTGTGCAGCGACAGGTGCAGCCAAGAAGGCAAACAATACAGCAATGTAGCGAATAAATCGCATCTCAAAATTCTCCGTAGCCCGGCGCAGTAAGGTTCAGCGCTTGCTGACTTACCGGCTGGAACATGCCCTGATCCGCCCCAAATCCAATGACGCGGCCCCATTGCGCGTCCGAATTAAAGGAAAGATGGTTAATATTTACTCCACCTGTCACGACAAAATAGACGCCGTTCCAAGTCTTCTCAAATTCGTCGCGGTCCATTCTGCGCAAACCAAGCGAAGGATCTCCGACCAGAACGAAGCCGTCCTCAACGCCCTTAACGACTACAAAATGGCGGTATCCATTGGGTGCAATCAACGCGATGCCAGGCGTCTTGGCCTTGACCACTTGGTCAAGCGAAACCTTATAGCCATTTGCGTCAATTCCCTTAGCTCCAAGGTAACGCTTCATATCCAATAAGGAGAAACCCTGCTTTTGGATCGCAGCACGATCGCCATCGCGCCACATGCCCTGAAAAACTGTATTTTCGCCGCTCTTCTGACCGTAATGATAGGTCATCAAAGTGGCGAGAGCCGCCGAGCCGCAGCTGAAATCAAACTGCTGGCGGACAACCGTATCATAGCGGGTTTCCACCATGCTGCGCGGAGCGGTTTCCAGTGCCAGACCGCCTGCATGCGTGGTAAGTTGGAACCCGCCATCATTCGCAGGCACGGCAGCGCACGCCGGCAGGAGCAATGCCCCTGCCGCCGCCGCTACAATGCGCAAGGCACCGCGCCACAGCATATTATTCAGCAGGTACCGCGATATTGATTTGGACCGACGCATTGATCGCAACATTGTTGCCAGTGTTTGCGTTCAAAATCGTTATGCCGTTTATATTGCGAAAGGCATTGTCGCTCAGCACTATGGTGCCAGTGTTGGAATTGTCGCCAACGCTATTGCCTTCGACACTGTTGGCCTGGTCCGATTGCGTGAACTGGTTCACATCTTCGCGGCCAGCAATCGTCGCAAGTTTTTTGTCAGTGATTGCGTTTGCTTCGGCAAACATAGGCGCTGGTGCAGCCTGTGTTTGCGCCTCGGGCGAAGAAGCTTCAACAACAGGCGCTGCTCGCTTCTCTTCGGCCAAAGCAGGCGGTGCAATCAACGCGCACCCCAGCATCAAAGCCATGCTAAACTTTGTCATAAATAGTCCCTTTGGGCGAGTTACCTCAGGCGTCTGCGGCCACCGGTAAGTGGGCCGCAGACAATCCTGAAACGACTTAGTTTACGTCAAAGTTATCTGTCGAAACAGCGATGGTAACGCTCGCATTTTGCGAAGCGCCAACGCCGGTGTTCTGGTTCAACGCGTTCATTCCGGAATAGTTGCGGAATGCGTTAC
This sequence comes from Altererythrobacter sp., assembly GCA_023299945.1. Classification (GTDB taxonomy): domain Bacteria; phylum Pseudomonadota; class Alphaproteobacteria; order Sphingomonadales; family Sphingomonadaceae; genus Erythrobacter. Next base: position 3,729 of record JALZVZ010000203.1, read on the forward strand.
CTGAATTGTTCAGCGTATTGGCATAAGACGCGCCATCTTCAACATCGCCGTAACTTACATCGACACCAGTGACGACGTTGGACAACGTGGTTTCAGCAACAATCGCGTTATCATCAAACGTGTAGTTATCAGAGAAGGTCAGATTCGCGGTGTAATTGTCCGACAGATCATCGAAGCTATCGGTGATTGTCCGGTCCGAATTGTCGTTGTTGCTGTTATTATCAGAATTATCGTCAAAGCTATCATTGAACTGATGATCTGAATTGTCGTTGTGACTGTTAAAGTCACGGTTGTCATCAAAACTGTCCGTGGCCACAGTTCTGTCTGAAACATCAACATCGGTCACATCGACATCTGTTACATCAATGTTGGTTACATCAATATCAACGCCGTCAGCATCCTGAGCGAATGCAGAAGTGCTGGTTGCGAGCAGAGCCGCGGCAACAAATAATTTGGTCTTCATTTTAGTCTCCTGAACGAATCAATGACACTTTAGTGCCTGACACATCAGGGCAAATACGGATCAAGTTCATTACAATTGGGAAATGTTCTTGCCTAAAGGGCTGTTAACTTATCGGCTTCTGCAATGCTCAATACGGCCAATACACAGCCGCATTGCGAGTATTGGATTGTTGCCACTTAGAAGCCTCGTACCCCTGACCCAATCACCACCAGTGATACGCTCCAACCCAAACGTACCCACAAACGCCCGCTTCAGTTGATACTCTAGCCAAAACCGGACAGTCAGCTCTCGGCCCACATTCAACCGGCATTTAGCAATTGAGCTTTGAGGGGAGGGCGCATCGTTATTTGATCAATGGCTTCTCCTGGAAAATCCATGACGTCCCTAGATTAACCTTATGCGATTGCCAGAGATGCCGCTAATTGACCAACCGCGTCGAAGGAAAGCTGGCATGCCAACCAAACCAAAAGGCTCTATGCGAAGGCAATCGAGCTAGCGTGCGACCATCCGTCGCTACGAGTTGGTCTTCTTCCAGCGTCCAATTCACATCTGTACTGTCTCGAAGAGAAACTTCGCCATCATACTGCGTGAAGCGAACTTCCTCATGATCATAGACCCGAGAGGAGCCAGCAGAATCGGTAACAATGAGAAAGTCCTGAAGCCCGATGCTATCCGAGTATAGCGGGTTCCTACTGAGGAAATCTGTGTCGATTGCGAGCTCGCCGCCCGTGAATCGTAATGCGACCACTTCTTGTTTATTTTCCAGTCGGCGATCATCGAACGGCGTGTTGAACATCAGGTCATCTGTCGCAAAGTAATCCTGGTAGGCCACGCCTTCCCCATAATCGCGCTTGTGCCCAGTATTGAGCGAAAGAACTAATGTGTCCGGATGGCGTTTGCGCCAATTGCCCCATGTTGTCGTGACGACTGCTTCGCGCTCCAGTTCAATGCCCGAGCCTACCAGTGGACCGACAACCGGAGTTCCCTGAAAGGTGTTCCAAAGCGATTGGGTTTCGCGATCATACATCAGCTTGTTTGAACGATAAAGAAAACCCGATGTGCCTAGCTCGAAGTGCTGATCGCCGAGCTTGGTTCGGTAGGGAATTACGGTGCCGCACAAGGTACAATAGACCCCAGCAATCTCCTCGCCGCCAATGTCGTTGATGAACATTTCGTGCCACGCGAGAATGCGTTTTGGATATGCATGCGCTTCGCCATTCACGACAATCCCGAAGACGATATTGTCATCGTCCAGATAGTCCGCCTCATTTGCAGGCAACATTTCCGGATTGCGCAGCGGCGGAATGCCATCCTGAAGGACGCCGCCCCATACGATTTCGTCCAAACGGATGTCGGTGCTGTCCGTTCGCCCTTTAAAATAGCGCCCAAACTTGGGATCAATCGCCGAATACAAGGTCGCCTTGAACTGGGCGTAGTCCTCTGTGATCAATTCGGGCTGCTGCCATAGCCAACTGTTCCAAGCGAGATAGTCGTGCCCAATGTCTTGCTGGGTCTTCTCGCGCAATAGTACAAAAATTTCCGCTCTCACACGCGGGTCGCGCGTAAAACGAACCGTTTCGAGCAACTGCGGGATGTATGCTGGTGACCACGAGGCGCGGATTTCCTGCAGCGCATCCCCTGCGAGGAGAGGGTCATGTGACTGCATCAAGTCGAAGAAAGTCAAGAATTCCACTGACGCGGGTGCAGTTTGGCTTTCTTGCGACTCCGCATTCGTGGGTAAGGGCGCAAACGAGCCAATCGCGAAGATCCCAACAATGCCTGTTGTGGCGACCACACGCCTACCCATTGATGTGCGCAGCGCTTTCAAATTCCGTATCATTTCAGCGATTACCTTTCTAGCCAGACAAAAGCGCCCGCATCTCAGCCTCGTTCAAAGGCGAGCCACGACCAACTTCTTGATCCCCGCGAAACACCGCAAATTGGCCGTAACCAACCAAACCCATGTCGTTCCAGACGCTACGCGGGGTCTCTTCATCAATGCGAAGCAAAACCAGATTTCGGTAGCGTCTTTCCCGCCGCAAGCGCTCCACGATAGGAGCCTGAATCCGGCATGGCGCACACCAGTCAGCATACGTTTCCACCAAGATTAGACGGCCTTCGGCTTGCGCTCGGTCGAACCTCGCCTGCGAGAAGCTGGATGTATCTGAGCGGGGCACTGAAACTTCTCGCGCACTGGTGACATCCTGGGTGAATGGCAGTGCTAGCAGCGCTAGCGCTGCGATTGGAAGCAGGCGTCTCGTCCAGCTGTTGGCCAACTTTCCGGCAGTGGATTTAGTGATTGAACGCGATCGTAATTCGGTGATTTTGTCGCTCTGCGCCATGACTCTGTTTTCAACCATTCTAGTGCCACTTGTTGATCAGTAGTTCGCCCGCGAACACGAAATGGTTACAGCAGCTGCCCTTCCATCAGGCTGTGATGGGAGTTACCCAAATTTGCTCAGACGCTAGTGGAACCTAACTTCGGTAGTGGTGCGAGAGGAGTGTTTGAATTCCAACCCTCTGGCCCATCCCGTATCGGGCATCTTGGGGTTTGCTACGGCGAAATCAGTCAATGGGTCTGAGGCGACCAGTCTGCAATCGGCCCAGTTGCAGACATTCAGCAAGGTCCAACTAACAAACCCGTCTTTAAGTGAGTTTCCGTTGGTCGAGCCGCGACCCACACGATTCCCAAACTGCGCAGTGATTAAAAATTGACAGTTTCCTAGCGAAATCGCTTTGGTCCAATAGCAATTGCCAAACTGACCTGCACTATACCTCAATGACCCATGGATGAGCGAAGCGCCCCATGTCTGAAATCGTCCGCTCTCGAGGCGCCCTTTGAAGTGTGAAATTAGGGTCAGAAGCGGAAGTTTATCAGCCTTAAAACTGACAGACCATTCTTTGCAAATCGATGATCGAAATACGATTGACACTGCGAAACTGCGCACATAAACGGCATGTAATAACGTTACATAGAGTCTCCATGCCATCAATCGCCAATTTTGACCGCGCAGCCGCTGCGCTCAGCATCACATGCGTTGTGCATTGCGTCGCGGTGCCCGTCATCGCAGTCAGTGCTCCATTTTTGGCGGTGCTATCTGGAAATGAATGGGTGCATTGGATGCTCGCGCTACTTTCCATAGCCGCCTCATCGGCAGTGATCGCCTCTTCCAAAACTGCGCGCAATCCGGGCTTTCTGGTGCCGGTCTTACTTGGTCTAGCTCTGATCTCCTCAGGTCTCTTCGCCGAGAATTTTGGCATTGATGAAGGCCTCCCGACCACCATTGGCGGCTTCCTGATCGCTGCAGCGCATCTTCACAGACTTTTCAAACATTCCTGAATTGGACGGATACACAAATATGACAAAATTACGCCTCGCTCTTTCGACTTCGGGTCTCGCGATTGTTGCGCTTGGCGCTGCCCCTGCTTTGGCGCAGAATGCCAGTGCAAATGATGAAGCAGCCACCACCGGCAATGAGATTATCGTAACCGAGCGCCGCGCCTATCGTGGTAATTTTGAAGAGGTGGAAATTCCTCAGGCGAACCAAACGCTTGATGCAGCAATTCTGCAGGATATCAATGCATTGGATCTCAATACAGCTTTGGATTTGTCGGCTTCTGTTTCTCGGCAAAACAATTTTGGCGGATTGTGGAACAGCTTCTCGATCCGAGGCTTTTCGGGCGACATCAACTTGCCAAGCAGCTTTCTCGTTAATGGCTTTAACGCTGGGCGCGGCTTTGGCGGCCCGCGTGATATTTCGGGAATTGAGGCTATTGAAGTTCTCAAGGGCCCACGCTCTGCGGTCTATGGACGCGGTGAGCCAGGCGGCACAATCAATTTGATCACCAAACGTCCGCAAATGGAGACATCGGGCTATGTGCAGCTTCAGGGCGGCTCGTTCGATTTTTATCGCGGCGATGTCGATCTACAGACCACTGTAGGTGACAATGTTGGCGTGCGTGTCGCAGGATTTTACGAGGATGCAGGCAGTTTCCGCGAGGGCAAAGAAACCAAGAAATTCGGATTCTACCCATCGGTTCGCGCCGATTTGGGCGACAGTTCGACCCTCACCTATGAGCTGGAATATACAAACCAAGAATTGCCGCAGGATCGCGGCGTCATTTTCTCAGAACAGTTCGGGTTCTCACCAATTGAGCTTTTCACAGGCGAACCCGATGCGCTCGTTGATATTGAAGTCCTAGGTCATCAGTTAGAGTTCCAGCACGACTTTGACGGTGATTGGGGTATCCTCGTCGGTGCTGGATACCGAGAAACGTCTCTGATCGGGGACGCTTATGAGAATAATTTCGGCAGCCGTCAGCCCTATTTGGTCGATGGCGAGACGATTTCGCGCTTCTTCCGTTTCCGCGATTATGAGGCAGACTATTTGGCTCTACGCGCCGAAGTGAATGGAGAGTTCGACACTGGCGGCATTCGTCACCGTGTTATTTTCGGTGTGGATTATGATGAGTTTGATAATGATCAAGTGGCAAACCGTTTTCGCCAGGCCGGTATTAACGGGGCGGCCAGCAGCACTCTTGATCCAGAGGTTTATTTGCTGCTCGATGTAGACAACCCGCAATATGGCATATTCCCGCGGCCGGATGCTGCCGCTCAGATTGATCGGTTGGAAAAAACTGGTGGGTTTGGGCTCTATATTCAAGATCAGATTGACCTAACCGACCGGCTTCAAGTGCGTTTTGGCGGACGCTTTGACGATTTTGATCAAGAGCTCATTAACCGCCGCAGCGACCCTGCTGCTGTGAGTGAATCTTCCAATTCCGCTTTCTCGCCGCAAGCGGGCCTTCTCTACCGCGCGACCGATGGCATCAGCTTATATGCGTCCTATGGCGAAGGCATTCGCCAATTGTCCGGCGCTGATTTCGAAGGAAATTCGTTTGATGCTAACAAATCGACCTCGTTCGAAGCAGGCATCAAGCTTGACCTTGCGGCCGTTTTCCCAGGCGTTCAGGGTTCAGCCTCTGCAACCGTATTTGACGTCGATCAGAGCAATATTCTCATCTTCGATAGCCGCCCAGAGGCTGCCGGTGAGTTGATCCCAGCAGGTGAGGCGCGCAGCCGCGGCCTCGAATTGGATGCTAATGCCAGCTTTGATAGCGGCCTGCGTCTTTGGCTTTCTTACGCCTACACCGATGCGGAATACACCAATAGCGGGACGGACTCCGCGACCTTCACGACCTTTGATGCCGGCGAACCACTGATCAATTCTCCTGATCATCAGTTGAGTGTGCAAGCATCTCAGAGCTTTGAAATCGCAAATGTTGGCGCGCAGATTGGCGGCGGTCTTTTGTATGTGGGCGAAAGAAACGGTGAAGTCGGGGCTGATTTTGATTTGCCAGATTACACGACTGTACGCTTGTTCGGTCAGATTGAGCCTGTAGAAAACATTGCGATCAGGCTCGATGTCGATAATCTGTTCGATGAGACATTTTTCACGGACTCTTTTGCTAGTGTTTGGGTGCAGCCTGGTGCGCCTAGGACATTCCGCGTTTCAGCGCGGTATAGCTTTTAACGAAAAGGCATGGTTCAATGACCTCTCCATTGGAAGCCCGCTCGCTTTCGCTCATTCGTGAAGGCAATGACGTTCTTGACGGGGTTTCCTTCACGGTCGCGCAGGGCGAAATATTCGCTCTGCTGGGCGGTAATGGCGCGGGCAAATCCAGCACGCTTCTCACCTTTCTGGGGTTTCTGGAACCCTCGGACGGAGACGTGCTAGTTCATGGGGAAAATGTTGGCAGCGATATTGCTGCGGCGCGGTCTGCCATTGCCTATTTGCCAGAGGCCGCATCACTCTATGGCCATATGACAGCTTACGAGAACTTGGACTATTTTCTCGATCTGGCGGGCAAATCAGCTGGGCGCAGCGACATTGATGCTGCGCTCGACCGTGTGGCTTTACCAGACGAAGCGCGGACACGGCGTTTGCAATCCTATTCTAAGGGTATGCGGCAAAAGACTGCTATCGCTCTAGCGCTATTGCGCGAAACGCCCATTTTGCTCCTGGACGAGCCCACTTCTGGGCTTGATCCGGTTGCAATTGATGAGTTTCATGATTTGGTCACGGCGCTGGCAAAGGGCGGTCAGACAATCCTGATGGTGACTCATGATGTCTATGGCGCATGTCAGGTTGCAGACCGCATTGGATTGCTGCGAGGCGGACAGCTTGTTGGCAGCTTCACGGCTGAGAATGGCGAGCGGATTGATACCGAAACCGTCCATGCAGCGTTTGCGCAGCGCCAGTCAGCATGAGCTCCGCAATTCGTATAGCGCGCGAGGAATGGCGCCTTTGGCTGCGTTCTAAAGTCGTGATTGCCGCTGCATTGATTATCGCAGTGCTGCTGGCAGCAACCAGCTTTTTGACCGCGGGCCGCGTGGTCGATGAGCAATCGCAGCGCTTGGATAAGCAAGTGGCCGCCGAGGAAGCCTTCTTTTCACAGCCTGATCGCCACCCTCACCGGATGGTTCATTACGGCCATTATGCCTTCCGCCCACCGCCGCCTCTCGCCGCATTTGAACCCGGCGTTGATGCGGTTACCGGCCAATCCATTTTCCTTGAAGGGCACAGGCAGAACACAGCAATGTTCGCCGATACAAAGGCGAGCGCTGACTTAGGCGGATTTGCAACGCTTTCGCCTGCAAACCTATATCAGCTTCTCTTGCCGCTATTGCTGATTGTCCTTGGCCATGCACTGTTCTTGCGAGAGCGGGAGAGCGGAACTTTGGCGGTATTGCTTGCACAAGGGCAGTCCGGCGTGAAGCTGGCAATGGGCAAAGGGCTTGCTCTGCTCTCCGTCATCGCAGCGCTTATGATTCCGCTGGTTGCAGTGGCTATATATTCAATCAGCCTCGGCGAAAGCGCGATGGCCGCGTCGTCTCTGGTGTTCAGCTATTTCATCTATCTCTGCATTTGGGGCGCTCTTGTTCTTGCCGCATCGATCATCCTCAAACAGCGCGCCGTATCGCTTGGAGTGCTCGTTTTTGTCTGGCTGTTTGCCGCGCTTATCGTGCCGCGTTTCGCGATCAATGCTAGTAGCGCGGCCATTGATGCGCCGGGCAAGATTGAAAGCGATCTGATAATGCTCGCAGAGCAGCGCAAACTTGGCGATGGCCACAATGCCGCCGACCCCGCGTTCCAGCGCCTCCAAGCGCAAGTGTTGGAGCAATATGAGGCAGAAACGATCGAAGAGTTACCGATCAATTGGCGCGGGATTGTCGCATCCTATTCGGAAGCAGAATTGACCGACCTGCTCAATGAACATGCTGAAAACCGCATGGGCCTTGAGGCCAGTCAATCCCGCATGTTTGATCTGTTCGGCGTGATATCGCCCACCATTTCCATTGGTTCTGTATCGCGGACATTGTCTGGAACAGATTTGGCGACGCACCATCGGTTCCTGCGCGAAAGTGAGACTTTGCGGTTCAATTTCGTGCAAGCGGTAAATCAAGTGCATGTTGAAGATCTCGACTACGCGAGAGATTTGAACCGCAATGCCAGTGATGAGGCTGGGCAATTGGCGCGGGTCAGTGCGGATAGTTGGAAAGTGCTCGAGGAATTTCGTTTCGTATCGGACGCCAGCGGCGACCGCTTGAGCAGAGCAGCCTTATCATTGGGCGTAATGATCGCTTGGCTGCTGGCGTCGGTCTCCATTGTCTTTCTGGCTGCAAGAAGGGTGCGGATGTGATGCTAAGCAATCTGGCTCGCGAGACCCGTTTTCTTGCCAAGGATCGCGGCGCTTTATTCTGGTTGGCGCTCGCGCTTACTTTGTCTGTAATTGCCGTTTCCTTCGGTGTTGCCGAGGTGCGCGAACAGCGCAGCACCATTGCGACTCTAACCAAGGAAGACGCAGCTGATCGTCAAAATGCCTTGAAGACACAGGAAGATTGGGGCGGCGCGGCCTATTATGCGCTCCATTTCACCTATGCCCCGCCATCAGACTTTGCTTTTGCCGCCATGGGACAGCGCGATAGCAGCCCGTGGAAGCACCGGATCAAAATGCTCGCGCTAGAAGGTCAAATTCATGAAGCGGATACGCGCAATGCGGACTTTGGATTGGTGGGGCGGTTTGACTTTGCCTTTCTAGCAGCCTGTGTCGCGCCTTTGCTTTTGATCCTGCTCCTCTATGATTTGCGCGCCTCGGAACGGACTGCAAGACGCCATGATTTGCTCGTCGCAACCGCTGGATCATCCTCGCGATTGTGGTTTCCAAGAGCGTTCGTGCGTGTCGCGGCGCTTGCGCTATTATTGCTCATCCCCTTGTGGATAGCGGCCATCATGCAAGGCACATCCTTCGTCATCACCGCGCAAGCAAGCATGATATTGGTTGGCGCATTGCTTGTGTGGTGGGTCATCACTGAATTGATCAGCCGGATCGATGCTTTGCCATCCATATTGCTGACATCAATGATCGGTGTTTGGCTGGCTTTGGCGATCCTCATGCCAGCCATTTCTAAAGCGGCAATCGATGCGAATAACCCTGTGCCTGATGGCGGCGAGATTTTGCTGCTCCAGCGCGAAACAGTGAATGATGCTTGGGATTTGCCCAAGGACGACACGATGCTTCCATTCGCTGCGCTGTACCCTGAATTGAGTGACCATGTGCAAATCGACGAGGGGTTTGAGTGGAAATGGTATTACGCCTTCCAGCAGATGGGTGATGAAAAGGCCTCCCCTCTTTCTCAGCAATATCGCGGTGCGCGGCTCGCGCGCGACAGGCAGGCAGGGTTGGTGTCTTATTTGTCGCCCGCGTCTTTTGTGGAACGCGGTTTTGAGCGTTTGGCAGGCACGGATGCCGCCTCAATGATCGCTTATGAGGATAATGTGCGCAATTTTCATGCAGGCTTGCGCGCGTTTCATTATCCGCTGATGTTCCCCGAAGTGCCTTATGATGCGGCGCTTTTGAATGATCTGCCGATTTATGATCCAAATCCGTCTTCGCACGATCCGTCACCATAGGGCATTACCAGGTTTTACTAACCCAATTGCTTCGCATCAAATTGGCCGCCGTAAAGAAAAGCATGCTGGGTACCCCGGTATTTGGGATAACTCGTGATTATGCGCGCCCGCCGATGGCGTTTGGGCAGCAAGCGAACTTTCTGCAACTGGGCCGTGATGGCAGCTTCGAAGGGCCCTAGCGAAAGGACTTTGGTCCAAAAGAAACTGCTCGGGGACCTAAGAGTTTGAAGCCGAAGTTAGGCGGCGCCCCAGCGTTCCAATTTTCGATATATGGTCGATGGGCTTACATCCAATTGCCGCGCGGCCTTGCAAATGTTGCCGGCACTTTGCGAAATGGCTTGTTCAATTGCCATTCGCTCTATCTGTTCCAAAGTCATACCAGTAAAGTCTGCCGCAGCTGGGTTCGAATTTTGAGCCGGCGGCCAATTCTCTGACGCAGTCGGCGGCACAATGGCGCCTGATGCGACGGGCTCATTTGCGACAGGAACGAGCCTTGAACTGGTTAGATCGATCTTTGTCCCACTAGCAGTGACGATCGCACGGCGCAGGGAATTCTGCAGTTCACGCACGTTTCCTGGCCAAGAGTGTTGGGTCAGGAATGCTTCGCTTTGGGCAGTAAAGCCCTTCATTTCGCGCTGCTCTTCTTTCGCAATTCGGTTTGCCAATTCCTTGGCGATCAGAACAACATCCTCGCCGCGGTCCCTCAAGGGAGGCAGGGAAAGTGGTATGACATTCAGCCGATAAAACAAATCTTCACGGAACCTGCCGGCTGAAACCTCAAGCTCAGGATCACGATTGGTCGCGCATATTATACGAACATCGACCGGTTCGGCTGCGGATGAACCAACACGCTGAATCATTTCTGTCTGCAAAAAGCGCAGCAATTTCACCTGTAGCTTAAGGTCCATCTCGCAAATTTCATCGAGAAATAGAGTGCCTCCATCTGCGGCTTTGGCTGCACCAATGCGGTTTTCTACCGCTCCTGTGAAAGCGCCTTTCACATGACCGAACAATTCAGATTCGAGCAGGTTTTCCGGGATCGCCCCGCAATTGATGGCCACGAATGGGCCTTTGCTGCGCTTACTCGTGGCGTGAAGCGCCTCAGCTGTGACTTCCTTCCCTGTTCCGCTTTCTCCGGTTACAAAAACCGTTGCCTTTGAATTGGCGACACTTTCGATCGTACGGAACACGATTTGCATCGGCTTTGAACTACCAATGAAACCGTGAAAGTTGTCATTATTTTCAAAGTCGGTTTTGTCAGGCTCGGTAGCGGCCGTTGCATCTGATTTGCTTCCTTGATCAGCAGCTCGGCTCACGGTTGTTAGCAGCCTTGTGCCCGAAACCGGCTTCACCAAGAAATCATAAGCGCCCAGCCGCATTGCAGCGATGGCACGGGACAATGAACCGTCTGCTGTCACCACCACAACAGAAGGAAAGCCATCAGCGTCTTTTAGACTATCAAAGATCGTCAGTCCGTCTCCGTCTGGCAATTGGAGGTCGAGTAAGACAGTATCGAATTCTTGCGAAGCAAGCGCATTGCGCGCCTCGGCCAAATTTTCACAAAGCGTAACCTCATGCCCCGCCTCTTCCAATTGCGCCGAATAGCCCAAGGCCAGGGACGGGCTATCTTCTACGATGAGGACTTTTGCGTTTTCCATCATGCAATCCTGAACTGCGCCGTTTTGCCTGAAGGATCTTTTTCGAGCCAAGTGATGGCGCGTTCATCACCGAAATGCGCCATACAGCCTTGGACCAAACCATAAGCGATATGCGCGAATGGGCGGTG
>JALZVZ010000204.1 GCA_023299945.1 Altererythrobacter sp.
GCGCAACGCAGCCGTGATGCTTTTGATGCTGGGGGCGAGCATGCCACGCGCTCCGCTCTGTTTGGTATTCAGCAAGGAGCGCTGGACGAGGAATTGCGCAAGCGTTCTGCCGAGTCTCTCACTGACATTGGTTTTGATGGATATGCTGTTGGCGGGCTGGCAGTGGGCGAGGGGCAAGAGGCGATGTTCGCGACGCTAGATTTCGCGCCAGAGCAATTGCCAAAGGATCGCCCGCGTTATCTTATGGGTGTTGGCAAACCCGATGATCTGGTCGGCGCTGTGGAGCGCGGGATTGATATGTTTGATTGCGTGCTGCCAACGCGTTCGGGCCGCAATGGGCAGGCGTTCACATGGAACGGACCGCTCAATTTAAAGAATGCACGCTTTGCTGAGGAAACGGGGCCGCTGGATGATCGCTGTACGTGCCCAACCTGCGCGACCTATTCCTGCGCTTATCTCCACCATTTGCAAAAGTCGGGCGAGATCCTTGGCGCGATGCTGGTGACAGAGCACAATCTTAGCTTCTACCAACAATTGATGCATGCCATGCGCACTGCAATAACTGACGGCAGTTTCACAGCTTTCGCAACCAAGTTCCGACAGGATTATTTAAAAGCCGGTTGAAATCACATCCCCCCTTGTGCATCATTACTTCTCGGCGGATATTTTTTTGCCGAATTGGGGGCACAAATTTTATGCGGTTCATGATTGCTGCGCTGGTTGGCGTTTTTTCTATTAATTCTCAGGCGGCGATGGCCGAGGATTTGGCCGAAACGGCGACACGTTTCGGGGCGCTGAGGTCGATTTCTGATATTGCGCTATCACCATCAGGCAACAAAATTCTCTATGTGCAACCCGGCCAAAATGCCGATGAGGCGATCTACATTGTGGACCTTACGACCACTGAACCGCCAAAGGCATTGCTAGCATTTAACGAGGCAACTTCGCGATTGGCTGGGTGCTATTGGGCCAATGAAGAGCGTATCCTTTGCAACGTTTATGGCTACCAAGAAGCGGGCGGGATCATCTACGGCGTAACGCGATATGTGGGGATTGATTCAAAAACGGGGAAGTCCACAGTCGTGACCCGTAATGGCCGATTGGGCCGTTCTCGCGAGGCTCAGGATGGCGGGCGTTTGCTCGCGATCGATGTACCGGGAAAAGACAATCAAGTCCTGATGACGCGCCGCTATATCAAAGAGGCAAGCAACAACACGCGGATATTTAACGACCGCGAGGGCCTTGGTGTCGACCTTGTGAACATTGACAAGGGTAACGGCCGCACCATTGAAAAACCGGCTAAGCTAGCCTTCCGTTATCTCGCAGATGAAAATGGGCGTGTGCGGATCATGGGTGTGAGAGATGCTGTGCAAAGCGGACGCGATGGTAATGACATTCGCTATCTATACCGAACCAAAGACGCCAATGATTGGGAACAATTGTCAGTCATTGATATGCGTGGAGATCTATCCCAGGGCCTAACCCCTATGGCCGTCGATAGCAGCAAGAATGTGGCTTATGGATTTGAGCGTGTTGGTGGGTTTCAAAATCTCGTTTCCGTCAAACTCGATGGGACCGGATCGAAAGAAACGATCGTTTCCCGCGATGATGTGGATGTAGACGGTCTGGTACGAATTGGCCGCAAACAACGCGTTATCGGGGCTAGCTATGCCACCGTCGCTCGCAATGTCGTCTATTTCGATCCTGAGCTGAACAAGCTTGCTGATGGGCTGAATAAGGCGCTGCCTGGCAAGCCGTTGATTTCGATTCTCGATACGAGTGAAGATGAAAGCAAGATCATGCTGGCAGCATCCAGCGATATCGATCCAGGCATGATCTATCTTTTCGACAAAGGCACTGGCGCTCTAGAAGAATTGCTTCCGGTCAGAGCCGAATTGGCTGGCCGCAAAATGGCCCCGATGAAGCCAATCACTTTTCCTGCTGCCGATGGTACGCAGATACCCGGTTTCCTAACGCTTCCTATCGGCAGTGATGGCAAGAATATTCCTGCTGTTGTCCTGCCACATGGGGGGCCCGGTGCCCGGGACGTTTGGGGCTTTGATTGGCTTGTGCAATTTCTTGCAGCGCGCGGATATGCTGTTTTGCAACCCAACTTCCGCGGGTCAGCTGGATATGGAGAGGATTGGTTTGGGCGCAATGGTTTTAAGGCATGGCGAACGGCCATTGGTGATGTGAATGACGCTGGCAAATGGCTTGTGACAGAAGGTATCGCCAACCCTGATCAAATGGGCATCATGGGGTGGTCTTATGGCGGCTATGCCGCGCTACAATCTCAGGTGGTCGATCCCAATTTATTCAAGGCCGTTGTTGCAATCGCACCCGTCAGTGACCTCAATTTGCTTAAAGAAGAAAACCGGCCATACACTAGCTTTGACGCTGTCCAACGCTTTGTTGGTAGCGGCCCGCATATCGCTGAAGGTTCTCCGGCAAGGCATGCAGAGGCATTCAAAGCGCCCGTGCTTTTGGTTCATGGGACACTGGATACCAACACTTCTGTAATGCAATCAAAGCGTATGAAATCCCGATTGGAAGGCGCTGGCAAAACGGTTGAATATGTGGAGTTTGATGGTCTTGATCATTATTTGGTCCACGCCCAAGCGCGTGCGATTATGCTCAAGCGAATTGCAACCTTCTTGGATGCAAACTTACCAAGTGAAAACTAGGTCCCATTGGCACTCGACAAAACGGTGTCCTAGGCCTTAGAGCGCCGCTTATGAGTAAGACTGTTATCTCTCCCGCCGATTGCGCTTCTATGACCGAGGTGCGTGTTGGCGTTGATGCAACGGACCGCGAAATTGTGGCGCTGCTTGAACGACGGTTCGGTTATATGCGTGCTGCTGCGCGGATTAAACCGACGCGTGACAAAGTGCGCGATGAGGATCGCAAGGCGAGCGTGATCGACGCAGCCGTTGCAGATGCGCAAGCTCGCGGGGTTCCTGGCGATGTTATCTGCGATATATGGGAGCGCTTGGTTGAGGGCTCTATCGCCTATGAATTCGCCGAATGGGATAAAACCCGCTCCTAATTTTTAAGGAAAGCTTGCTCCAGAAACGAAAAGGGCGACCCCGCAGGATCGCCCTTTGCTAACTCTATAGTCCCACGGATTAGCGTGAGTAGAACTCGACCACTAGGTTCGGTTCCATCGTTACCGGATAAGGCACTTCGTCCAGTTTCGGAATGCGGTTGAAGGTCACTTTTTCGGTGCCATCGGTTGCAACATAATCAGGAACTTCACGCTCTGGCAGGCTTTGCGCTTCGATAACCAGAGCCATTTCCTTGGCTTTCGCACCCAGGCTGATTTCTTCGCCAACATTGATGCGGCGTGATGGAATGTTGCACTTCACGCCGTTTACATAAATGTGACCGTGGTTCACGATTTGGCGTGCAGCAAAAATCGTTGGCGCAAATTTTGCGCGATACACGATCATATCAAGGCGGCGCTCAAGCAGACCAATAAGGTTCTGACCAGTATCGCCTTTAAGGCGGGTCGCATCCTTATATGTGCTACGGAACTGTTTTTCCGTCACATCGCCGTAATAGCCTTTGAGTTTTTGCTTCGCGCGCAATTGAAGGCCAAAATCGCTAACCTTGCTCTTACGGCGCTGGCCGTGTTGGCCCGGCCCATAAGACCGCTTGTTTACTGGAGAATTGGGACGGCCCCAGATGTTTTCACCCATACGGCGGTCGAGTTTATGCTTAGAAGCTTTACGCTTTGACATGTGTCATCCTTCAAATTTGCTCTCACCACCCAAATGATGGCGCTTTAACCCGGCATCGCACCGCAAGAGGAAATCCTCGAGCGCGGCCACCGCTTCACCGGGGTGCGGGGCCAATTGCGAATGGGCGCACTAGCAGGCGTAGCGCGATGGTCAAGTGGTGTGTTTAATTGCCCCGGTTGATCTCGCGCCATTCAGCATTAGTCCGGCACACTTTGGTTTTGCGCCGGCTGCTTAAATCGGTGCGAATGTGGCGACAAATGCGCTTTTCTGCCTTTGGTTTTGGCTCGGCATTATCAGCAGATTCGGCGGGCTTTTGCATTGGCTGAGAGGAGGACGCCGGCGCGGTTTCCGCCTTATCGGTTTCGGAAGGCGCGGGGTCAGCGAATGCAGGCATAGCAATGAGGGCCGCAATCGGGGCGAGAGCCAAAATAGCAAGACGCATGGGATATGTACTTTCTTGAAGGAAGAGGATTTGAAGGAGACGGATATAAGATTTAGATAGAGTGATCTAGTTAGAAATATTCAGGCAATCAAGACCGATCGCGCTTCGATAAAGTTGATAGCACTCCGCGTAAGGTGCGCAGTTCGAGAGTGTTCCACGCAGGCTTGCTAAGCACGCTGCGAAGGGTCCGCGAGGTTGCTCCTCTGCGTGGTTCTGGCAGGAAGTATCCCTTAGGCTCCAGCAACTTTTCGAAATGCTCAACCAACCCATCTAGCTCCT
>JALZVZ010000205.1 GCA_023299945.1 Altererythrobacter sp.
GTTAGGCCGCTGCCGCAAGTGGCGGTGACAGGTTTCTCGGCTGTAATGCCAGCGGCTTCCAATGCGGCGCTTAGGTCTGCGTGCGCTTTATATGTACCATCAGCATCAAACAGCTTTGGGAAAGGCAAGTTGCACGAATTTGGAATGTGCCCGCCGTCCTCGACTTCACCAGCAAATCGGGCTGCATCTCTTGCGTCCAATACATACGCTTCGCCGCTGTCTAAATTGGCGAGCATTTCGGCCTTGTAGCGAATGCGAGTGGGCGTTGTCAGCGTCATCGGTTCGCTTGCAATCGGCGCTGGCATGCCGCTTTCCACCGCGCGCCCTTCGCTGCGCCATTTGGCAATTCCGCCGTCCAATATCGCGACGTTTTCAATCCCATGGGCATTCAGCAGGAACCAAGTGCGCGCTGCGGTTTTGACCATGCTGTCATCATAAATGACAATACGAGAGCTTTCCGTCACGCCGCATGCCGCCAATGCCTGCGTCAATTGCTCTGGCCGGGGATGGGCGGCTGGCACATCAGAGGTTTTATCGGTCAGCTGCGTCAAATCGAAAAAGCGCGCACCGGGAATATGGCTTTCGGCAAATTCGGCTGCGGCATCGCGCGCCGCGGCAGGCAAATGCAGGCTGGCGTCGAGGATTACCAGATCGGGGGAACCGAGCTTGCTGGCGAGCCATGATGATGAGACTAAACTATCCATGTCGTCCAAGGTAACGCGCCGCCTGGCCCGCGTCGAGGGGGCTTACATTATGTCGGATTATCAATGCGGCGCGCGCGCGCATTTTCATAGCTGCCCGGGATCCCGTCCAGCGGCACGGGATGCAATTTGGTACTGGCGGTCAGCGAGGGATCAGCGGCGATACCGACCACAAAGGTATGAAATTCCGGCTCTGCATCCTTTGTATCCATGCGCACACGCACCAGCGGCACAAACATTGGCTTATTGCCATGTTTGAACGCGGCCAGTTGTTGAACGGGCAGTGTGATCGTGGAGGGGAAGGATTGCGTTTTGTGCGGCCCGATGCGGCCCGCCTCGCCAATTTCTGGCAGGAAAGCGGTGGCGGTGGCAACTTGCGCTTCTACCGGCAGGCCGCGATTGGCGCTGACCAGATCGGCGGCAATGGTTACACCGCGTGCGGCCTTGTCTGAGCGATTGGCAAGCGTCACGCGGCATTTCAACGTTATCATCATCATTGAGCGGGAAAGCTGCTCAATTTCTAACTTCAGTTTGAGATCGGCAGGCGCGCCAGCGATGGCCGCCGTTTCTGGTGCGAGCTCTTCAGGCTCTGCGATAGCGGTTTTTGCAGGCGCGGCCATCACTTCAGCCGGGGCGACATCTGCTTTGCGCCGCCACCATGCAAGGCCAAGGAGCAATGCCAAGAGCGCCGCTGCGGCCCCGAGAGCCCAAATCAGCCAATCAGGCATTGCGCTGGCAGTGGCGGTTTGCGTTGCATCAGTAATTGGAGCGGTCTGCGCAGCTGTCTGGCTTTCCGGTGCAATTGTAGTGGGCGCTGCCTCTGGTGCGGAAGGATCAACAACCGGCGTATTATTTGGCTGCGCAGCTTCTTCTTCCAGCGGAGCAAGTGTGCGCGCCGGCAAAGGTTGCGGCGTGCGGCGCGCTGTTGGAGCGGCCGGTGTAGGGCGAGAAGTGGGCCGCGTTTGCTGCACCACTGGCTGCGATGTTGATTGCGGCGACGGGGCCCGAGCCGGCGAGCCTGTCGGTGTGGGCGTGGGTGTTAGAACCGAAGGCAAAGTCGCGGTAGGAGCGGGAGCAGGAGTTGGCGCCGCGTCAGGAGCTGCGCGTGTTGGAGTTGCTCGGGGTCCAACCGGAATAATCCCGCTATCATCTGCTGGCCCCTCTACAGTCGGCGTGTTTGTCGGCGTAGGCGCTGGCGGCAGTTGAAAGTCATTTGCCGATTGCGCCATTGCAGGTGCACTCAAAAGCGCTGCGATAATGGCTATAGAGGATGATGAAGCGCGCATATTCATATGAGTGTGTCTGTGAAAATGAGTGTTTTAAGCCGGTTAGGATGGCCTGCGTGAATAGGCTCATAATTGCCCGCGTCCAGTGCAAGACTTGCACAAATCCAAACTTCGCGGCAACAGCGCGGCATGAGTGACACACCTAACGATGCGCCCAAGTTTCTGGGCCAAGACACCCCGCTGCCGGCATCACCCGAAGACGCACAGCTCGATTATGTGCCGAACCCGCGCGAAGGCGCGACCTATTTGGTGCGTTTTGCCGCTCCAGAATTCACCTCTTTGTGCCCGGTGACGAACCAACCTGATTTTGCGCATTTGGTCATCGATTATGCGCCGGGCAAAACAATCGTCGAATCGAAAAGCTTGAAATTGTTCTTGGGCGCCTTTCGCAATCACAATGGTTTTCACGAGGATGTGACGGTAGGGATTGGTCAGCGCCTGTTCGATGAAATGCAGCCCAAATGGCTGCGCATTGGCGGCTATTGGTACCCGCGCGGCGGCATTCCGATTGATGTGTTCTGGCAAAGCGGCACTGCTCCAGAGGGGCTATGGGTGCCAGAACAGGGCGTGCAGGGGTATCGCGGGCGCGGGTAATGGATTTACTGGCAGTTAGGTCTCGGTGCTGAAAGCACCGCAAAGACTCCAAAGGTTTGGGCGCCAGCCCGAGCTTATGCGAGGATAGCCGAGGCTGCGGACGAAGCCGCTGGCGCTTGAAGTCAGAGCAAAAAGAAAAACAACGGTGCCGGCTGCACGATTCGAACGCGCGGCCTGATGATTACAAATCAACTGCTCTACCAACTGAGCTAAGCCGGCCAATCCGTTGCTGGGAAGCCCTTTTGTTCAAAGCGCGCCAAATGTCCAGCCCTCAGTTTGCGCTAATTGGGGTGTTAGCCCTTTTGGAGCCCATATTTGTGGGTCATTTGCCACTTTTCTCAGCCAAGCAGCGGTAATTAACGCATCAGAAGAATGGTCATCAATCGCGCCTTTTCCAGTGACTGGCGGCGAATCGAGATTGGCGAGCGCCGCGTTCAGTTCGTCAAAATCGCGAATTTTGCTCCGGGATGCGCTGCGTCCGGCGTCGATCGCTGCCAATGTTGTATAAATTTCGCAGATGACGCTGCCCCGCGCGGGCAGGGGGTCGATTGGCCAAACTGACGCAGTGCTGCCCAATTGGTGCAGCATCCGCATTCCGGTGAGCGAGCTTTTCCCGACTTGTGCTGCGCCCACTAAATTGAAGTTGGAAGTTGGCTTGCAGCCTATGCTTGCTTGTGCGCCCTCTGTGACACGAAAACGCCCGCTGCCGTGTGTCGCTCCGTCGCAGCGAAACAAATGACCTTCGCGCCCGCCATCACGCCGGTAAAAAGGCGCAATGTCTGGATGATCGATGAAACAGCTTGCTTCTAGGTTTGGATCATCGGCGCAGATCGCATCAATCTTCGCCCAAAGGTCGCGGGCAGTGGCGGGGCTTTCACTCCAACCGGGGAAGAACGCGCCGCAATCAGCAAAGGGCAAGGAAATGCCCAAATCCATTCCCACCAGTGTGTCAGCGGGCAGAGAATCGCGCAGTATCGCCAGCACTTCATTGCGGCCCCATCCGCCCTTATTCTCGACCAATACCGGCGGGCCACCTGCTGCATCAGCCAATGCCAATGCGATGCCTTTTTGCCTTTTGCCCTTTGCACCCGACCAATCCAGCCCTAGAAAATGGCTGAAGCGGCTCAAGCGCCGCCACCATCGAACCGCTCCGCGCGCAATTTGTCCCAATATGCCAGCCGCTCGCGCACTTTGCGTTCAAAGCCGCGCTCTACGGGTTCGTAAAACACCTGCGGCTCCATCTCTTCAGGCCAGTAATTGTCGCCGGAAAAGCCGTCCTCTGCCTCGTGATCATAGGCGTAATTCTTGCCGTAACCGATATCCTTCATCAGCTTTGTCGGCGCGTTGAGGATATTTTGCGGAGGCGACAGGCTGCCGGTTTGTCTCGCCGCTGCAAAGGACGCCTTTTGCGCTTTATACGCGGCATTCGATTTGGGCGCGGTGGCCAAATACAAGCACGCTTGCACAATCGCGACTTCGCCTTCCGGTGAGCCGAGAAACTCATAAGCTTGCTTCGCGGCCAAACACTGCGTCAGCGCATTGGGATCGGCTAGGCCAATATCTTCGCTGGCAAAACGCACCAGACGCCGCAGCACATAAAGTGGTTCCTCGCCCGCGGTCAGCATCCGCGCCATATAGTAAACCGCCGCCTGCGGATCGGACCCGCGAAGGCTTTTGTGCAGGGCGGAAATGAGATTGTAATGCCCCTCGCGATCCTTGTCATATACCGCCACGCGCCGCTGAAGAAACGCGCCCAATTTGGCAGGATCAAGCGGATCGGTAATCTGCGCATTATACAGCGTTTCTGCCTGATTGAGCAGGAAGCGGCCATCTCCGTCAGCTGATGCAATCAAGGCCTCTCGCGCTGGACTGGTCAGGGGCAGGGGGCCTTGCAAATCCTCGGCACGGGTCAGCATTTGACCAAGCGCATCATGGTCGAGCCGGTTCAGTATCAGCACTTGCGCGCGGGAAAGCAGCGCAGCGTTCAGTTCGAAACTGGGGTTTTCGGTTGTCGCGCCCACCAGCGTAACCGTGCCGGCCTCAACGAAGGGCAAAAACCCGTCCTGCTGCGCGCGATTGAAACGGTGAATTTCATCCACGAACAGCAGCGTTTTTTGGCCTGCACCTGCCATTTTATTGGCCTCGGCAAAGGCCTTTTTGAGATCCGCCACACCTGAAAAGACTGCGCTAATTTGGACATAACGCATGCCCACGGCTTCGGCGAGCAAACGCGCCATGCTGGTTTTGCCCGTGCCCGGCGGCCCCCATAAGATCATACTGGAAAGCTTGCCTGCGGCCACCATCCGGCCAATCGCGCCTTCTGGCCCGACCAGATGGTCCTGTCCGATTACCGCGTCCAGTGAAGCGGGACGCAGGCGGTCGGCCAGCGGCGCGTCTAGACCAGAGGCACTAAGGGTATGCGCGGAATTGCTCGGGGCGGGATCATCGGCAAACAGATCAGACATTGGCGAGTTCTTAGAGGAGCTGGAAAAAATGTGCACCTGCCTCTTGCAAATGGCACTATAAGATATATCTTAAGACTATCGTATTGAGGTATGAAGCCTCCTGAATGACAAATATTCACCAAGGAAATGCAGATGCACCCCCATCAAAAACGCAAACTTAGAAAGCTGGGCGATTCGGTTCGTGGCTCTTTCGCTGAAACACGCCGCAACCTTCGATCAACCATCCGTGGCCAGCGCAGGGGCGGGCCCGGAGGTTTTTCTGGAGACTCTTCTCGTGGTCGCCGCGGCGCTTCGGACTGGTCCGATTGGGATGACGCCCTGACCGGCAATTTTGGCGGAGGTTTCAGAGGCGGTGCACGTGGCCGCAGAGGCGGGCCAAATGTAGGCCGCCACCGCCGCTCGCGCATGTTTGGCCAAGGCGAATTGCGTCTTGCGTTGCTCTACCTCATCGCGGAGCAAACACGCCATGGTTATGAGCTGATTAAAGCAATCGAAGACCTGACCGCTGGCGCATATGCGCCCAGTCCCGGCGCGGTGTACCCCACCCTCAGCCTGATGGTTGATGAAGCCGTGATCAACGAAGTGCCAACCGATGGCACTCGCAAAAATTTCGCTGTGGCCAAGGAAGGCCAATCTGAATTGAATGTGCGTGCCGAGGAAGTGGCGGCTCTGCTGGAACGGCTCACGGCGCATGGCGAAGATGCTCGCGGGCCGAGCTCCCCCGATCTATTTCGCGCGATGGGCAATCTTGCCAATGTGCTGAAAAACAGGGCGCGTAGCGGCGGATTGGGCAAGGAAGTGATCGATCAAATTGTTGATTTGATTGACGATATGGCGAAGAAGATCGAGCGACTTTAACCGCTCAACCCGCCCCATCTTTCCCGCCCAATTCGTATCATAGCCGCCTTGTTTGCAGTTTTTGCATCTAAGGCGTAGCTTTGGCGGATTGGGGCGTGCTCGGTTGATTACGGCGCGCAGGGAAGAAGGGGAAATCATGTCCGACCGAATAAAAGCGCCGTGGCACCTTTGGCTTGTCGGCATCGTTACACTTTTGTTTAACGCATTTGGTGGTTTCAGCTACACAATGACGCGGCTGGGTAGGCTCGCGGATTTGGAGATGACGCCGGATCAAATTGCGTATTTTGACAGCTATCCCACTTGGGCCAATACATTTTGGGCTCTGGGAGTATGGGGAGCAATTGCTTGTTCCCTGCTGATTTTGTTGAGATCACGTTATGCGGTTACGGCCATAATCATCGCCACGATCGGACTTATCGGAACATCAATTTTTCAGCATATTCTAACCGAAACGCCGGAAAGTTTGAAGAGTACGCCGCTGGTCATTGCGATCTGGGCAACCACGCTTTTGATGCTTTGGTATTCTTACCGGCAAACAGCAGCAGGCGTCTTGCGCTAAACTCGGTATTGCGCGGCTTAAGCGCTTTTGCTCTCAGCCTCTTTCAACGCCTCGCGGTCTGCGACCAACCTCAAATAGGTATCAGCGACCACTTTGTTGATCGCATCCCAGCTATATTCGCGCGATTTTAGATCGCCTGCTGCACCGTGGGCTGCGCGCATTGCCGGGTCTTTGCAGTACGGCGCCAGCGCCTCGGCAAAGGCTTTTGTATCGCCGGGCGCAACAAGCCGTCCGGTTGCGCCTTGTGTAACCAAGCTGGATGCGCCGGTTGCACCTGCGGCCACCACAGGAAGGCCGCTCGCCATGGCTTCCAAAGTCACATTGCCAAAGGTTTCTGTGATCGATGGATTGAAGAAAACGTCGCCGCTGGCCAGGGCTCGGCCCAAATCCGCGCCTGTCTGAAAACCGCAGAAAATCCCGCCAGGCAGGGCGTTCTCAAACCACCCGCGTGCTGGCCCGTCGCCGATCACCAAAACCTTGTGCGGAGCCTGCAATTTGCGCAATTGA
>JALZVZ010000206.1 GCA_023299945.1 Altererythrobacter sp.
GCAGCCATAACTTCGTTGGCATAGGGCGATGGGAATTGGTCGGTCGGCATGCCGGGGCGCGTGGTCGCCTCGCCGGTTGCTGGATCAATGCCGGGAACCTGCCAACTTGCGGCTTCAACCTTTACTTGGCCTTCTGTATAACCAAGCTCGCCAAGGTTGCGGAAAGCGACGAATTTCAGGCTGTGGCAGGCGGCGCACACTTCTTTGTAGACTTTATAGCCGCGCTGCAGCTGGCCCACATCCCATTTGCCCAGTGGCCCTTCAAAGGAAAAGCCGCTTTCAGGCGCTTTAGATTCTGCCTTAAAAGCATAATAATCGGGCTTCTCGCCCATGCCCTCAGTGGCGACGACAAAGGCGCCTTGAGCGAAGGACCAAAGCGCTGCAACGGCAAAACCGAGGCCAATTAGGAGAGCGACTAGACGGATCATATTCGTATCTTTCTCTTGTCCCTTGCGGCCAGCCCTTAGGCTGATGCCCCAGCTAGTTTGGCCGGTGTAGCGTCTGCGCCATCAAGAACCGCGCCATCATCCTTGCCCAGCACCGCCTCGGTGATGGAGAAAGGTAAAGGCGCCGGCTTTTCGATCTGGCTGATGATCGGCACAATCACGAGGAAGTGCAGGAAGTAATACGCCGTCGCGATCTGACTGAGCATGATATACGGCTCTTCTGCATGGGCACCGCCGAGGTAGAACAGCAATGCCATATCCGCCATCAGAACCCAGAAGAACGTGCGGTAAAGCGGACGAAAACGCGCTGAGCGAACCGGCGATTTATCGAGCCATGGCAGAATGAACCAGATCAGGATTGATGCGAACATCGCCAACACACCCATCAGCTTGGCCGGGATAAACAGGAAGTCAAAGGTGAAGGCTCGCAGGATCGCGTAGAAGGGGTAGAAATACCATTCCGGCACGATCAAGGCAGGGGTCGAGAGCGGGTTCGCCTCGATATAATTGTCAGGGTGACCAAGCGTGTTGGGCAGGAAGAACACCATGAAGGCGAAGAACAGCAGGATCAAGCCGAGGCCAAATCCGTCTTTCGCAGTGTAATATGGGTGAAACGGCACTGTGTCCGATTCCTGCTTAATCTCAACGCCCGTAGGGTTGGAAGAGCCCGGAATATGCAGCGCCCAAATGTGCAGAATAACAACGCCTGCAATCACAAACGGCAGCAAGAAGTGCAGCGAGAAGAAGCGGTTTAGCGCAGCATTGTCAGGCGCAAATCCGCCCAGCAGCCACACTTGCAGGGGCTCACCTACCAGCGGGATCGCGCCGAACAGGCCGGTGATCACTTTCGCGCCCCAGAAGCTCATCTGGCCCCATGGCAGCACATAACCCATGAAGGCGGTCGCCATCATAAGTAGGAAGATCACCACGCCCAGCAGCCAGATCATCTCGCGCGGGGCTTTGTATGAGGAATAATAGAACCCGCGGAAAATATGCAGGTAGATCACAATGAAGAAGAAGCTGGCACCATTGGCATGGGCATAGCGCATCAGCCAGCCCCAATTGACATTGCGCATGATGTGCTCGGTCGTGGCAAAAGCTACATCGGCGTTGGCAGCATAATGCATCGCCAATATGACACCGGTAATGATCTGCAAAAACAAGAAGAAGCCAGCGAGCACGCCGAAATTCCACATATAATTGAGATTGCGTGGTACGGGATACCCCATACCCACACAGCCATATATCAGGCGCGGAAGCGGCAGACGCTCATCCAACCATCGCTCAATCGCGGTGTTTGGTTCATAGCATTTAGCCCATGGAAAGCTCATAGCTGTTCTCTTCTTTTCTTAGCTCAGCCGACTTGAATAACAGTGTCGGAGGTAAAGGCGTATTCAGGAACGAGAAGGTTTGTTGGCGCAGGCCCTTTGCGGATCCGGCCAGCCACATCATAATGTGAACCATGGCAAGGACAGAAATATCCGTCATACTCGCCTTTATCTTCACCCTCAGCCGCGCCCAAAGGCACACAACCAAGGTGCGTACATACACCCATCACCACGAGGATATCCTCATGGCCTTCTTGGGTGCGGTCAGCCAAAGTTTCAGGCTCGCGCAAATCTGCGCCATCTTCGCTTTTGGCTTTCTCAATCTCAGCTGCGGTCAAGCGCTTCACAAACAATGGCTGCTTGCGGAAAACGGCCTTAATCGATTGACCCTCTTCAATCGCAGAAACATCCACTTCGGTGGTGCTTTCCGCCAAAACGTCTGCCGATGGGGCCATTTGGCTCACCAGAGGATAGACCGCGCCGAGCGCGCCAACACCCCCCGCACCGGTGGCCGCGATAGTAATAAAGTCGCGGCGGCGAACCCCATCTTCCATCATCTCAGTCATGCAAATAGCCCTGCTTTTACTTCGTTTTCACCCTACGCCTATGGCAGGGAGGTTACCTGATTACCCCTAACCATTCCATGCGGGTGAATGCGCAGATTTGGTCAAGAGCATTGGACAGCAGCGCGAACCCACACGTTTGCCCGATTGGGCGCGCTGATAGACGCAATGAACAGCATTGCCAACCGTGTTTTGAGCACAGACTGTTCGGTTTTGTGCAAGGATTGGAAATTGCCCCTCATCCAAGTGCAATTGCAGACAGTTGGCGGCCATAATTTGCAGCACCCAAATGGGTGGCGCGGCGATAGGAATAATAGTCCGGCTTTTCCGTATAAGTATCGAGCCCCAGGTCAGCGAACCGATTGACTCCCGCCGCCTGCAAGCGATGTGCGATATAGGCGGGCAGATCGAACTGCCAATGCGCCGCATCTTTGCCAGCGATAAAGAAATGCGCCGCATCACCAGTGAAATGGGCGCGGAAGCCTTTGTCGACCTCATAGCTGGCTTGAGCAATGGTCGGGCCGATCACTGCGGCAATATTGGCGCGGTCTGCGCCTAAGGCTTCCATCGCCGCAATTGTGTTTTCCAGCACGCCAAAATGCGCGCCGCGCCAGCCTGCATGCGCTGCACCGATTACGCCTGCGCTTTTGTCCGCAAACAAAACTGGCCCGCAATCGGCGGTCACGATTCCAATCGCTATACCAGTTTGGTTTGTAACGAGAGCATCACCCGCGGGGCGGCCTTGCGGTGTGTCATCCCACGGCTGGGCCACTGTCACCACATCGGGCGAGTGGACTTGATGCGGGGTGACGATGGCTGCACCAGTGACGAGCGTGACTGCCGCAGCGGCGCGGGTTTTGGCTATTTCAGCCGCATCGCCATCTGCGCCATATCCATATTGATACGCGCCATCACCGTGCCCGAAAAAGCCATGCGGAATATCGCCGAGTGCTTCGGAACGCACAAAGGGCAGATGATCAGCCATTAAAGCTACCCCTCCAGCGACCGTGTGACTTGTTCCATCGTATCACGCGACAAAGCGCTGGCCTGTGAAATCCGCTCCAACTCGGCGCGCATCAATGCCGCACGCCCAGCCTCAATCTTGCGCCATTTGCCCAATGCCGGGATGAACCGCGCGGCTGTCTGCGGATTGATCGGATCAAGCGCAATCACGAGATCGGCCACCATCCGGTAGCCCTCGCCGCTGGCATCGTGGAAGGCAAAGGGATTGCCCGCCAGTGCCATATAAAGCGAACGCACCCGGTTGGGGTTGTGGATGGTGAAGTCGGCATGGTCGGCCAGAGCTTTGACATGAGACAGAACATCTGGGTGCAGCGATAGCGCCTGCAGAGTGAACCATTTGTCCACCACCAGATCATTGCCAGCAAAGCGGCTGTGGAAATCGGCCAGCGCAGCCACGCGCGCTTCCCCATCGATTCCGCAAAGCGTCATCAGCGCCGATTGCCGGTCAGTCATATTGTCGGCAGCGTCATATTGCGTCTTGGCCAGCAAAGCCGCCTTATCCGGATCACTGGCTACAATCAGACCAAGCGCCATCGCCTTAACCTTGCGCGCGCCCCGTCCCTTTGGATCGGTGAAACTGACAGCGGCACAGCGGGCATAGAGCGCGTCCAATTCTGGCGCCAAGGCCGCGGCGATGGCTTGCTTGAGCCCCTCGCGCACGACGTGGATTGCGCCGGGATCAGCCAAATTGCCTGACAATACGATTTGCTCAAACAGATAGGTTTGGCTGGGCAGCACCATAAGCTCGCCGCGCATGCTGTCATCCAGCGTTGCATCGCTTAAAATCGCACCAAAGGCCTGCACAATCGCCGCCTCGCCGCTTGCCCGTTCCGTATCAGACTGTTCGCCCTTTGCCGCCGCGACCAAATGCGCCACGACCAATTCCTGGCAAGCCTCTGCACGCGCGAAGGGATCATCATCATACGCCGCAAGCAGCAGCAGATCTGCACTGGAAACTGCCCGTTCAATAACCACTGGCGCGGTAAAGCCGCGATTGATCGAAAGCGCAGGCTCGTTGGCGAAGCCGGTAAAAGTGAAACTCTGCTCCGCCTCGGTTAGAACAACCAGTTCCTCGCCGCGATGCGCGCCGCTCGCCCTGTCGAGTAGCGCAATCCGCAAAGGGATAACCATCGGATTTTTGCCTGATTGACCCGGCGTGTCAGGCACGGTCTGCTTAAGCGTCAACGTAACCGTATCGCCTTCATGAGCCAGCGCCACATCCACTTTCGGCGTGCCTGCTTGAAGGTACCAATTGCGGAATTGCTTCAAGTCCAGCCCTGCGCCATCCTCAATCGCGCAGATGAAATCCTCGCAGGTTGCCGCCTCGCCATCATGGCGGTCAAAATAAAGGTCCGTGCCTGAGCGAAATGCTTCGGCCCCGCACATAGAGCGCATCATGCGGATGACTTCGGCGCCCTTATTGTAAATGGTGGCGGTGTAGAAATTTGAAATCTCGCGGAAACTATCGGGCCGGATCGGATGCGCCAATGGCCCCGAATCTTCCGGGAACTGGGCCGCGCGCAGGATGCGCACATCCTCAATCCGCTTGACCGCCTCGCCCTGCATATCCTGAGAGAAAAGCTGGTCGCGCAAGACCGTGAAGCCCTCTTTTAAAGACAGCTGGAACCAGTCGCGGCAGGTAATCCGATTGCCCGACCAATTGTGAAAATATTCATGCGCGATCACGCCTTCGACCCCATCAAAATCGGCATCGGTTGCCGTTTCCACATCGGCCAGCACATATTTGGTGTTGAAGACGTTGAGGCCCTTGTTTTCCATCGCGCCCATGTTGAAATCGGACACCGCAACGATGTTGTAAAGATCAAGATCATATTCACGCCCGAAGGTCTGCTCGTCCCACTCCATCGATTTGCGAAGCGATACCACGGCATGATCGGTCCGGGGCAAATCTTCTTCGCGCACCCACACATTCAGTGTCACATCGCGGCCATTCATAGTGGCGAAGGTTCCGGAGTTTGCGACCAGATCGCCTGCGACCAATGCAAACAAATAGGACGGTTTTGGCCAAGGATCGTGCCACTCTGCCCAATGGGTGCCGTCGGGCCCATCGGCGGTTGCGGTTTCATTGCCATTGGAGAGCAGGATCGGAAATTGCGCCTTGTTGCCGCTCATCCGCACGCTGTAAGTCGACAGCACATCAGGACGATCAGGGAAGAAGGTGATCCGCCGGAACCCTTCCGCCTCACACTGCGTGCACAGCATTCCGCCCGAGGCATAGAGCCCCATCAGCGAGGTGTTGGCACTGGGAACAAGGTCTGTCACCACTTCCACGACATGCGCATCGCCGGTCAGCGTGACGATTAAATCCGCGCCATCCATGCAGTAATCGGCAGGCGCGCCGTCAACGCTGACGCTGCTCGCCGCCAACGCGTCGCCATTGAGGCGAAGCTCGCTCGCAGCCTGCGCTGCCGGATTGCGTTCAATCGTCAATGTCGAGGTAACCCGCGTCGCATCCAGCCCAAGCTGAAAATCCAGCTTTGTCTGCGGGATCAGCCAAGCATAGGGCTTGTAATCCTTGCGATATATCACGGGCGGTTGTTCGATAGTCGGTGTAGCGTTCAAATTTTCCATGCCCATGATTTAGGTTGCTTTACGCCCGTGTCCAACGCTTAAAGCAGCCATAATGGCACAAATGCTGATCTTTGGACTGGGATATACCGCCTCGCGCATTGCTGGGGCACTTCGGACGCGCGGCTGGCAGGTCGATGCAACCGGCAGCGCGGGCAATCTGGATTTCGCCGATAAGGGCGCTGTGCGGGCGGCTTTGGCGGGCGCGACACATGTGCTCTCCTCCGTGCCACCAGACCGCAAATCAGCCCTCGATCCGGTCCTAGACACATATGGCCGCGACTTTGGCACTTCATGGTATGGCTACCTCTCCTCCACCGGCGTTTACGGCGATCAGCAAGGCGCATGGGTGGATGAGAGTTCACCCACAGGCACAGGCCGCCGCAGCGCGCGCTCTGATGCCGATACGATATGGGTGGAATTGGGCGCACGTGTGTTCCGCCTGCCCGGAATATATGGCCCGGGACGCAGCGCCTTTGAACGATTGCGGGAGGGCAAAGCACGGCGCATTGATATGCCGGACCAAGTGTTCTCGCGCTGCCATGTCGATGATATCGTTGCAGGTGTGCTGGCCGGATTGGAAGCTCCCGCAGGCGCTTACAATCTATCCGATGATTTGCCCGCCAGCGGCAATGCCGTGATTGAAGAAGCGTGCCGATTGTCGGGCCATTCTCTGCCGCCGATGCAATCGCTGGAGGAAGCTAACCTCAGCCCAATGGCGTTGGGGTTTTATTCAGAGAACCGCCGCGTCGCCAATGGCAAAGCGAAGCGCGTGCTTGGCTGGCAGCCGGAATATCCAACCTACCGCGAGGGCCTCGCCGCGCTTATCTAACTCTGCTTTGATCTCAGCGCGATGAACATCCCCGTCACCGCCAGCAAACCGCCCGCACCGGCCAGCAATGACCATTCATACCCCTCAATGAAAGTCGAAATCAGCATCGCCACCACAATCACGGCAATCGCATTATACGCCGCTCTGCCCGGGCCAATCTCGCGCACGATTTGGTAATACAGCGGGAAGGTCACGACCGATCCCGCCAGCGCCAGCCACGCAGCCCCGCTCCAATAGGCTGCATCACTTGGGAAACGCGGTGGGCCGTCCATCACCCATGCAAGGCTTGCATCGATGATTGTGCCATATAGCAGCGACCATGCCAGCAATCCCACCATCGGCAGGCTGCGCCCAACTTTGCCCGCTTGGATCACATTGGCAAAGGATGCGCCCAAAATGCCGCCAATCGCCAGAAAGATGCCCAGCGCAATATTCCCGTCGAGCCGCGCCAATCGCGCCTCATGCACAAGCAGCAGGGCAATCCCCGCCATCGCAATCACACTGCCCAAGACAAAACGCGATGTTACTTTTTGGCCGAGCAAAGCCCATCCAAACAAGGTATTGGGGACCATCAAAAGGCCAAACATTAGCGCCACAACGCCCGATGTCAGGTGGAATTCAGCGCGGTAGACAAAGTTAAAATTGACGCAAAACTGCGTGAAGCCAATGCCGATGGCCAGCAAATGCCCAGCCCGCCCTAGTTTCAGCGATTTGCCCATAATCACCGCCAGCAAAAACATCGCCGGGGTGGCTATCGCAAAGCGGGCTGTGATCGACCAACTGGTGGCAATATCATCGCCGATCTGGCCCGTGATCACATACCAGGTGGAGCCCCAGATCAGCGCCACTAGCGTGAATGGCGCAAGGATGCGCACGCTCAAAAAACGGACCGGCTCTGCTTCGGGATTGGCAATGTCGGTCAAAGGGCCGCAATCGCTTTGCCGAGCGCCACTGCATCATCTGCCGCGCTATCCCAGCTGGCAACAAAGCGCGCAGCGCCCTCTCCCCAATCGTAAAAGTCGAAGCCCTGAGCACGCAAAGCTTCACGCTCATCCGCGTTCAATCGCGCAAACACTTCGTTCGCTTGGACGGGATGCAAAAGGCGATCCCCGCAACCATTGGCAATCTGCGCCGCCGCGCCATTGGCTGCGCGCGCATTTTTGAGCCACAAATCACCATCCAGCATCGCAAGCACTTGCGCGGCCAAATAGCGTCCCTTGCATTGCAAATGGCCAGCGCGTTTGCGGCGATATTTCACCATAGCGGCTTGCTCCGGATCGAACAGAACGAGAGCCTCTGCGCTCATCGCGCCGTTTTTAATGCAGCCAAACGCAAGGCTATCGACCCCGCCCGCGGTGTCCTTGGCCGACCCGCCAAGAAACGCCGCCGCATTGGCAAAGCGCGCGCCATCCATATGGAGGCCGAGTTTCCGCGCCTTTGCAAAATCGCTCAGTGCGGCCAGCTCTTGGGCTGAATAGACACAGCCATATTCGCTCGCTTGCGTAATCGTGATTGCATGGGGTTGAACCTGATGCACATCATCGCGGATCGGATCAATAACCGCGGCAATGCCCTCAGGCGTCAATTTCGCGCTCTCGCCATCAGCCAGCATCAGCTTGGCGCCGTGAAGGAAAAACCCCGGTGCGCCGCCCTCGTCCAATTCCACATGCGCTTCATTGTGGCAGACAACTCCGCCATGGGGCTGCACCATTGTGGCCAAAGCCAAGCAATTGGCCGCCGTACCGGTTGCCACCCATAATGCGGCGCAGTCTCGCCCGAAAAGGTCGCTAAAACGCGCATCCAGCTCAGCTGACAATGCATCGCCATCATAGGGTGCATCCGCTTCGTCTGCGGCACGCATAGCCTCCCACACCTTTGGGTGCACTTTGGCGGCATTATCGGATAGAAAGGGCTTGGTATCGCTCATGGCAAACCGCTCTAATCAAAGCGGCGCGCTTGGCAAGCAACATGGGCAAGCATCATGGGAAAGCAGGAGGATGACTTATGGCTTTAGAAACTCCCAATGTTACAATCACGCATGAAGAATTGCCGGGCGGCGGCAAATATATTGCAACGCTGGATGGCGAGGATTTAACAGGCCATTTGGAGTGGGAAAACAGGGGTGAGAATGTGCGGGTCGCCACCCACACGATTGTCCCAAAAGCAATCGGCGGGCGCGGGGTCGCGGGCGAATTGGTCAGGCGCATGATCGCTGATGCGAGGGAGCACGGCTTCACCATCGTGCCGCAATGCTGGTATGTCGCCAAAAAGTTCGATCAAAACCCCGATTGGACCGATTTGCGTGCAGACTAGCCCGCGTTGATCCGGCTGAAGTCGGTCTTCGCAATGCTTGCCGTAATCTCATCCCGCAAAGCAAAGGCTCTGTCTGTCGGAATG
Source organism: Altererythrobacter sp. (assembly GCA_023299945.1). Lineage (GTDB taxonomy): Bacteria > Pseudomonadota > Alphaproteobacteria > Sphingomonadales > Sphingomonadaceae > Erythrobacter. Next base: position 9,179 of record JALZVZ010000206.1, read on the forward strand.
CCGGTGATCGCAAAACTGCCGCCCGCCAGCCCTAAATTAAGCGTGGCATAGCCGCGATGCTGAGCGATCGGCCCTTGGGACACTTCAACCGAATGCAGTTTTACCTGCGAGGCGATTTGTGCCGCAGGCGACAGCAGCCCTTCGGTTGAATAAATATACTGTCCATCGACAGCATGACGGCGGAACGTCCAAGAATACAAATTGGCAAAGGCTGACAAAATTCCCAGCCCAATGGGAATCGCGATGAAACCAAACGGCGCAAAAATCGCCACGGGCACAGCGATAATCACAAACACCATTGCATCAATAAACGCACCGTCAAAATGCGAGCGTTGGCTGGCACGGTGCCAATCCAAGGCATCAGAAGGCGGCTCAAAACCCGCTGCTCGGATGATCGGATCGGTTTCTGCGCGTTTGGCAAAAGGCGCCACGACATGGCTCGATCCGGCAAAGTCTGAGGCAAGACTGACAAATTTGAGACCGTGCCAGCCGAACCTATAACGCAGCCAGCGTGTG
>JALZVZ010000207.1 GCA_023299945.1 Altererythrobacter sp.
CGCACTCTGCATGCGGTTTACCTCTGCGATATTGATGACAAGCAGGGCGGCTTGGTTGAGCTTCGCCAGCTGAAGAAAAAGGATGTCGGTGAGGAAGCTTTGCGCGCCGCCTATCTGCGCTGCGGCGCGGAGATGCCGGAATGACATACAAAGGCTTCAACAATTCCGCTGCGCTTCTCATCTCTGTCAGCATAATCGCCTCCAGCCTATCAGCGCCTGCCTCCGCCCAAAGCAGGGTCGAGGTTGGTAATGCCGCATCCGTGGTTGGCACGGTGGAAATTCAAGCCAGCGCAAAGGCGAAGAAGCGCAAACTTGCACGCAAACAGCGTGTGGCTTGGGGTGACATCATATCGACGTCGAAAAAGTCACAAGCCCAATTGCTGCTGCTTGACCGTTCCAGCTTTGGGATCGGAACCAAGTCACGGGTGCGGATCGATAAATTCGTCTATGATCCGAATAAGGACCGTTCCTTTGGCGCGACCCTGCTGAAAGGAGCCTTGCGCTTCTTTTCTGGGCGCAAAGGCGGAAGTCAGAGCGGCGAGGTGAAAACCAGCTCTGGCCGGATTGGCATTCGCGGCACGGCGGTTGATATGTTCGCCGGGCCCAAAGCGGTGAAAGTCGCCGAACATGAAGACGCACTAAAAGGCGTGAAGGATAAGAAAAGCGAGGCCACCATGGTGATCCTGCGCGGGCCAGGCGTGGGCACAGCAGGCGAGTTGACGCGCGGTCTTGTCGAGGTAGAGGCCGCAGGCGTTACCGTCGTCTTGGATGAACCGGGATTGGCCGCCTATATTCCGCGCATTGGTGCCGCGCCCATCGGCCCGTTCCGCATTTCGGATCGCGGGCTTTTGCGCGCGCAAAACCGGCTTGCGCCAGAGGTGCAGCGGGCCAATGATGGCGGCGGATTGCTCGGTGATTTGCTGCCTGTAGCTGCGGGCTTAGGCGCTGCTGCGGCGGCTGTTCTCATATCGCAAGATGGCGGTGATGTGCCCGGTGTGACCATTGACCCCAATGGCTCCACAACGGCGGGCTGCGCTGATCCTGATGCAAATGGTGTTTGTTAAGGGTCCGAGGCTATTTAGCGACAGCATCAAAAACGCCGTCCCAATGCCCTTCAGGCGGTTTTGCGCGCACCGCCGCAATACGCTCTACAAACAGCGCGTGGAGCGCAGACACATCGCTCTCTGCATAGACGTCTTTATTGACCGCTAGAGCCGCCAGCGCATCATCCCACTCCATCGCGCGGTAATGACTTAGCATCGCCCCATGCGCATCGCGCAAGCGGGTGAAAGCGTCCTCGCCCGTCATTGTTTCATCGCCTAAAAGCAGGTAAATGCTCTCTGCTGCCCCGCGCCCAACAACGCGCACAGTGTCCAGTTCAAAAATCGCAAAGCCGCTCAAGTTCCTTGCCAATTCAGCGCCCGCAATAATCTGCACGCCATATTGCTTGGTCAGCCCTTCGAGCCGCGCGGCAACATTCACCGTGTCGCCAATAATCGAATAATCGAGGCGCTGTTTAGAGCCCATATTGCCAACGCAGCACGTGCCTGAATTGAGGCCAATACCGATCTTCACCTCGCCGGGCCAAGTCGCGCCCACCTCATCGGGTTTGGTCTGGTTCAGCTCTTTGAGCCGCTCCGCCATCAGCAAGGCCGAACGCGCCGAATTGCGGTGATGCTCTGCGTCATCTAACGGCGCATTCCAAAAGGCGAGAATGGCATCGCCAATATATTTATCGAGCGTGGCCCGGTTCTTCAGCAGAATGTCCGACATGGGCGTCAGAAATTCGATCAAGAATTGAATGACCTGCGAAGGTGAATATTGCTCTGATATCCGCGAGAACCCGCGCACATCGCACATCATCACGCTCATATCGCGCTCTTCTCCGCCCAGCTCCAACCGGCTTGGATCATTGGCAATCTCGCGCACCAATTCTGGCGATAAGAACCGGTCAAAAGCGGCGTGAATATGCGAGCGTTGGCGTTCCTCGCGGTAGAATGTGGCCACCGTTTGCAACGTATAAACCAACACAAGCACGAGCATGGGATAGACCGGATCGATCAAATATTGCGCCGATGTGAAAGCAACATAGGACAGCGCGGCGACACCGGCGATCCCAACCAGAGCAAACACCGCGCCCTTCACCGCGCCTAATTTGGGCAGGGCCCAAGCTAGCCCGCCGCCAAGCAAAACCACCAATAGCAATTCTATCTCACCCGCCCAATCAGGCCGCTGAAGGAAATGGCCGCTGAGCATTTGCTCCGTCATTGCGGCATGCACGGTGACGCCGGCAATCGAGCCATCGCGCGGGGTGGCGACCAAATCCTGCAAGCCAATCGCGCTGCCACCGACATAAGCGATCTTGCCTGATACCGCCTCGCGCAGCTCTGCCGCATCCGCATCATCGCTGAGAATTTTCCACGCTGGCACGGTGGTACGTTGGCTGCTTTGCGGGAAGTGCACCCAAGCCTCACCCGCTTCATTCACCGGTATTTCCAAATCGTCCAGCCTAACAGCCACAGCCGCACCGGGCCTGGCCAAAGTCTCCCCCGAACCATCACTGGTCAGCAAATTGGGCGAGCCTGCTTGCCTTGCAACCCGCAAGGCCTCCATCGACAGCGACGGGATCAATGTGCTGCGGTGAATGGCGACCAGCGGCACGCGGCGGACAATGCCATCATCATCGCTCTGTAGGCTAACAAAGCCATTGCCTGATGCGGCATTTTCGATAGGCGGCAGGGCTTGCAAAGACCCCTCATATTGCGCGACTTCGGCATCAGGTAACGAGCCGTGCATGGTGAAACTGGCCTTGGGCTCCACCGCTCTCCCCCGCTCTTCCGGCGTCAGGAAAAACGCGGTGACCACGGGCGCCTTGGTAAAGCTCTGCGCCAGCACCTCATCATGGCTTGGCAATGCGGCAAGCTGGGCGCTTAATGCCGGAGACTGCTCATTGGCATTAAGGCGCGCGGCGATTTGCTCCGGTGATGTCCGGTCGGCCTCTGAAAAAACAATATCATAGGCAATTACGCCTACGCCAGCTTCACCCAGCCGATCTGTTAATTTGGCGAGCTGCGTGCGCGGCCACGGCCATTGCCCAATGCGCTCGATCGATTCCTCATCGACATCGACAATCACCGTTTCAGCCGCAGCATCGGCGGGCCGAGGGGAAAGGGTTTGCAGACTGTCGAAGGCCAAAAGCCGCAAGCGCTGCATCGGAGCAGGATCAGCGATTTGGACAAGCAGTAGCAGGGCCAAGGCACCAAAGCCCAACAGGCCCACGCCTGCCTTTTCAAACATTCGTTTCAAATTCGCCATTGCTTAGCTGCCCTCACCCACAAGGCGAACCGTATGGGCGCAGGCCCGCAAAAGCAATCGGCCTAGCCGTTTTGCCGGGTCTGCAGAGAAGCCAACCTCGCCGCGGTATGTTGCGACATTGCTGGCATAGCTGGTTTTGCCCGCTTCGCTGGGGAAGTGCGGATTGGCCTGCGCTGCGAAAGAGGCAATGCCGCGCCTAAATTGCGATGCTGGCGGCGCGGGCTTTGAACAAGGCGGCTGCTGGTGTCATTGGGCCAGTCATTGGGGCCGTCACTGGGCTCGCCATTCTCGAAAGCGTGCTCGGTTTGCCATGCCAAAGAGGCGTTCCCCTCGTTCAGCGTGACGCAAATCCACAGGCTTTTCGTAGTCTGCGGGCTGGCGCTTCTCTCGCTAGACAATATCTGGCATGGGCGCGGCTATGACCACTGAAACTGGCACCGCCGACATTTGCCCCCCAGATGAAGCCTCTACATCTCCACTGGCCGGGCCCGAATTGCTGCGTAAGCTGCACGAGGTATTCGGCTTTCATTCCTTCCGAGGCGTTCAGCAGCAGGTTGTTGACCGGGTCATGGACGGGCATTCGACGCTTGCGGTAATGCCAACCGGGGCAGGCAAATCGCTTACCTATCAGCTGCCCGCCACCATGCTGGATGGCACTTGCATTGTTATCAGCCCGCTCATCGCGCTGATGCATGATCAATTGCGCAGCGCCAGCGCCAACGGCATCCGTGCCGCCGCCCTGACCAGTGCAGATGACAACCGCGCTGAAACAGTAGCGCGGCTTCGCGCGGGCGAGCTCGATCTGCTTTATGTCGCTCCGGAACGGGCAAGCCAGCCCTATTTTAGGGACCTGCTGTCGCAGTGCCAAATATCCCTGTTTGCGATTGATGAGGCGCATTGCGTGTCGGAATGGGGGCACGATTTTCGGCCCGACTACCGTCTGCTGCGCCCGCTGATGGACCAGTTTGCCCATGTGCCGCGGCTGGCCCTGACAGCGACAGCAGACGCGCACACACGCGCAGACATACTCACGCAGCTTGGTATTGCCCCAGAAGGCTTGATTGTCGCCGGTTTCGATCGCCCCAATATCCGCTATGCGATCCGCCCGCGCGATGGGCTGACGCAGCAGCTAACGCGCCTTCTGGCCGACAATTCTGGGCCGGGAATTATCTATGCCCAAACCCGCGCAGCGACCGAGAGGCTGGCCAAGTCGCTGTCTTGCGAAAAACGCGAAGTGCGCTTTTATCACGCCGGATTGCCAGCCGAAATTCGCGCCGCAAACCAAGCCGCCTTTGTCGAAAGCGAGAACATGGTGATCTGCGCCACGGTCGCATTTGGCATGGGCATCGACAAGCCAGACGTGCGGTTTGTCGCCCATGCTGGCCTGCCCAAATCAATCGAAGCCTATTACCAAGAAACGGGCCGCGCCGGGCGCGACGGCGATCCGGCAGTGACGCATATGTTCTGGGGAGCGGAAGATTTCGCAAGGGCACATATGCGGATTGCCGATGTCGGCGAGGGCAGACAGCAAGGCGAGCGGACGCGGCTGTCGGCCTTGGGCGCGCTGGTTGAAACGGGCGGATGCCGCCGCGCTATCTTGCTGCGCCACTTCGGAGAGGATCCTGCGCAAACTTGCGGCAATTGCGACAATTGTTTGGAACCTGCCCGCGCGGTCGATGCGACAATTGCCGCGCAAAAATACCTCTCAGCGGTGGCGCGCACGCAGCAAATTTATGGCTCAGGCTATATCGAAAGCATTCTCACCGGCCAATCGAGTGAACGCAGCCGCGCTCAGGGGCATGAGACGCTGTCGGTCTTCGGTATCGTCGAAGGTGAAGAGGCCACCCTGCTCAAGCCAGTGCACCGAGCATTGCTGGTGCGCGGCGCACTGTTGCCGACGGAGCATGGCGGTCTGATGCTGGGGCCGGAGGCGCGCGGTTTCCTGAAAGGAGAGCAGCCGCTCGATCTGGTAATCCCGCCAAAGCGGGCCGGCACAAAACGCCGCAAAGCGGGTTCAGGCCAAGCGCTCAATCCGGTTGGTGACCCGCTGTTTGATGCATTGCGCGAATTGCGCCGCGACTTGGCAAAGGAAAACCA
>JALZVZ010000208.1 GCA_023299945.1 Altererythrobacter sp.
TAGGGTGCTCTGACCGCTTCCGCACACAGAATTCTGGAAGACAAGCTGCGTATTTGAACCAGGAGAAGGACGGAAAGCCGTGATCCTTGGCGGTGCAGCGTCGACAGCGATCACAATTTCATTGCTTTGCGTGTCGAACTGCGTGCCGGCAAAAGTCCAACTGGCCTCTGCGGTATTGGTAATTGTGCGCTGATCGTCTGGCCCATTGTCTTGGGCGTGCGCCACTCCCCCGGGCACGGCTATTGGCAACAGAACTGCAATGAGTCCTGCTGCTAAACGATGCCAAGGAGAGTGTTTACGCACTATGCTGTCCTTTATCCGTCTCAGATCAATCGATCGTGACGCGGAAATAGAGTGAACGAGTGATCGAAGCTGCGATGTCGGAAAGGACACCATCAACTTCATTGTCAGTCGCATCGAAGCTGCCGCCAGCAACACCGCTTGCGCAGGTTGCATCGCCGTCAACAAAGATGCCGAAGCCGGCGTCATAAGTAACGTCAGCAGGCAAAACGTCGTTGACGTTCACGCCAGTGGCTGTTGCTGCACCAGCGGCATTCGCCACGGTAATGCAGTATTCAATCGTTGCGCCAGGGATGGCTTTCGGATTGGTTGTGCCATTGATCGGATCGCTGACCACAGTGCTGGCCTTGGTGACGACAATATCTGCGCCTGCCACAACGTATGTGTCAGTGTCAGAGAAGTCACCTTGGTTGGCAACGTCTTCATCACCAGCCAGATCGGCTAAAACTGTATCAATACCAGCGGTATTCGCACCGGCAGTATCTGTCAGTTCAGCGCCGAGTGCTGCTGCACCGCCGCCTGCATGGGCGTCTGCGATCAGAGCGACATCAGCGGTTTGGCCGTTTGTTGCCGAAATTGGCGTGTCGCCAACTACGTGCACTGTGCGGGTCTCGTCTTCAGCCATCTCATCGAGGAAGGTGATCAGAGTATCGCCAGCGTCAAATATGCCGTTGCCGTCATCAAGGTAGAACTGAACGTTCGAAATGTCGAAGTCGTCCGTAGTCGACTGAACAATCGAAAGATCGAGATCAACTACGTCGTTGGACGAGTTGGTGACATCAAAAGTGATCGCAGCCTGGGTTTCGCCAGGTGACACCGAAGTTGATGCTCCGCCGACTTCTGCCACAACCACGTCAACCTTGCGGTCAACTGTGAATGTATCGGAAGCGGTTTCTTCCGTCTGATCAACGCCGCCGACCTGATAGGCCACAGAGACGTTGTTCGTAATGGAATCACCAGCGGTAGTTCCTGCCGCAAAGGCAGGACTTGTACTGAGACCGACGAGCGCTATCGCGCTCACGGCACCCAGCAATTGCTTAGTGCGTTTCATAGTACTGGTCCTCTAAAATGTTCTGCGCTTCCCCTTGCCGCCCGCAGAACCTTGGCGACTTATCTTTCACGTGTTTCAGCGAATGATAGCTGGATATTCGACGCGGCCCTTTTCGCCCGGTTTCACAACCGCGAGAGTCCATCGAACATGTGTTACATCTGCGTGAGCGGCAGCACGGGCTTCGCCGGCTTCGCTTGTCACAGTCAGAGCGCCCAATGTGCCCCAGTTTTTGCCGCCATCGACCGAAACAGTCAGTTCCGGATCAGCGTCAGAGGCGAGGCGCACAGGTTTGGGCAGCGGGTTGGTGACGACGAAATTTTCGACCGCCTCGCTGCCGGAATTTGCATAATCAGTGCCAAAGATCAGGCGATCCCCTGGAACAATGACGCCGGGCTCAACCAGAGTGGTTTTGCTTTCGCCAGTTTCATTGGTTTCAACCTTCTCAAGCATCACATCTCCGACGAGAGATATGGGTTGCTCTTGTGCTGCGGCTGGCAGAGCGAGGCCGAATATGGCCAATGCCGTGATCATAGATTTCATAATATTTGTCATAATTCTCAACCCTTTGTCTCTCTTCCCATCAATCGATCGTTACATCGAAGGTCACTGCGTGGCTTGAGCCGCTTGCAACCGTGCCCACATCAACCGAAATGTCGGCGGCAGATGCTTCGCCGGCATCATCGCCGCTTGCATCGGTCAGTGCGCCGCCATCCAGTGTCAGCGTGCCGGGCACGTATGAGGTGTCAGTTGGAATCGCATCGTCGATGACCAGATCAGCAATCGATCCAGAGCCAGTTACAGTGGCTGTCAGAGTAAAGGTGACGACCGAGCCTGGTACCGCGCTAGTTCCGCCGAACGGATCTGCAACGCTGGCTGCTTTTACCAAGTCAACGGTTGTCACACCCGCAATGAGCGAGCCAATGGCGCTGCCATCAGCTTCTGTAAGGCCAGTAATTGCATCGACGCCGTTGACGCCGTCACCGGTGAATGTCGTTCCTGCTGGGCCAGTGCCGGTAACGGCCTCGGCTGTCAGCTCGACGTCACTTTCGTCTGTATCAGCAACGTCAGCAGGCACTGTGGTAATCACGAAAACTGTGATGTTCTCATCTTCGGCCAAAACCGGTGTAGTCGCCGGGCCGGTGAGGATCGTGTCTACGCCTGGATCATATGTGCCATTACCGTTGGTATCGACTGCAATGTTATCGACTGTTGTATCGAAGTCATTGCCAGCAACCGCCGGGTTGGTCGTCAGCGTGTAAGCCTCAGGGCCGTTACCGGTGTTGGTAATCTCAAAGGTAAGGACTTCCTCGCCCGGCTGTGTCGCAATTGGACCAGTGTCGAGCGATGTCACTGTTACGTCCAGTAGCTCGTCAACAGCCACAACGACCGTGTTTGAATCGACCGTTTTGGGAGGTCCGCTGCCATCATCATAAGTGGCGGTGGCGGTGTTCTCAATCAGTGAACCAGCGCTCACGCCAGCAGCGTGAGCAGGCATAGCCATGAGGAGGAACAGCGGCGTGGCTGCGAGCGATAGGGAAAGATGTGTTTGCGTTTTCATGCTTACCTTATCGACGAAAATGGTTATCGAACCGTTAGGATTTGGCGGCGATCGCTTGTTTTTTGTGAAAAATTGTAAACTTAGATGGCGCTCTGACGGCAAGAACCACGCCTTCGCGTTAAGGATTGGGCGGGCGTCTGAGACTATTCCAAGCCAATTTGTAAAATTGCGCGAAGATAGGCGCCAAGCCTATCTCCGGTGGCCAAGGCCATGTATGTTCATGACAGAATTGAGGAAGGATCAACTATGTTGAAACGCACATCATTCGGTTTGGCAGCCACTTTGGCGCTGACATTGAGCTCGCCCTTGGCTGCAGCTCCCGAGGGCAATGTAAATTACACCATGGTTCGCGGTGACACGCTGAACCAGCTTGCGGCGGATTATTTCGCCAGTCGGTCTGCTGTTAAAGATGTGCTGAGGATAAACGGCATTGCAGACGCTCGCCGGATCCCGGTTGGGGCAAAGATCAAAATTCCGCGTCGTCATTTGCGCTTTAAGCCTGTCGACATGCGCGTGCTTTCCGTCTCTGGCCCAGTGTTCATGCAAGTTAATGGCAGGGAGTTTGCGCTTAAGAAAGGACGTCAGATTGTCGAGGGCGATGTCATTCGTACAGGGCGCAATGGCTTCCTTTCCATCGCTGGACATGGCAGCTCACGCCTGTCCCTTCCATCCAATTCACGGGCAAGATTTGTTGATGCAAGGCGTTATATTATCAATGACTTAGTGGACATTCAGGTTAAAGTGCTTGAGGGTAGAAGTAATATCGTCGCACCAAAGCTGAAGGCGCAAGAGCGCTACCGCGTGGGTACGCCCGTGGCGGTCACTGCTGTACGCGGTACAGAATTTAGGGTCGGTTATTCCCCAGGCGATGATCTGGGCCTGACCGAGGTTGTTGAAGGCGATGTGCTCGTTGGTAGCGGTGCCAATTCGGTTGAAGCCCCCGAAGGATTTGGTGTCTCTGCATCGTCAGCAGGTGTGAATGATGTGGAGGCGCTGCTCCCTGCTCCCTCTATCCTTACACCTGGCAAGTTGCAGACAGAAACAGAGCTCAAATTTGCGGTAAGCCCGATCGACGATGCAATTGGATATAGGACTCAACTATCTAAGGACGCGGGTTTCTTAGAAGTAGTTGATGAAGTTGTTTCTAGCAATGAGGTGGCGGTTTTCGGTGCGCTGGATGACGGGCGTTTTTATGTGCGTGCACGTGCCATTGCGACAAGCGGGCTTGAGGGGCAGTCGGAAATTCACACTTTCCGGCGCAAACGCTTGGGCATATCTGCAGAGG
>JALZVZ010000209.1 GCA_023299945.1 Altererythrobacter sp.
GAAACGATCTTACCGATTGAGCCGCCAATTGTTTCGCCGCCGCTAGTGTCGCGCTGGAGGAATTCGATTTTGTTTACCAGCTTTGTGAATGTCCATTTGACAATCTTAGCTATGATCCATGTGACCAGCAAAATGCCGATAACCATGGCAGCCTGTTCGCCAAATTTGAGCGCGCCTGTGATCAGGGCATCCTGATCGATCGCGAATGTTCCGATACCTGGAATTTGCATAAGTCTGTACTCCCTCAAAAAATATGACGAAGGCTTAGCACCTTTGCCCAGTATTTTACAATCTCAACAAGTGGTTGGTCGCAAGGAGCTTCAGTTCTATTTGAAAATAGAAAAACAGCATATTAACAGTAGGTTGCGTGAGGCCGCGATTCTGGCGGGTTCCTAATCATGCAGAAAGAATTGGCTTAGGCCGCATTAGCGTTTAACAAAAAACAGCAATTAAATCAGACTGATGGAGTAATTTGTCTGCCTCCAATGCAGCCTGGGGGGAGGAGCATTAACTCCAATCAATTCAGAAATGTATCTGTGGTTAAATGTTGTAAATCTATCAGCGATTTAAGCGGGTTATTTACGTTTGATGCCTAACGCTCTTCTTGCGCGCGGTTGCTGATCAGGCTGGATTCTCCCATCCCATACGTCACCAGCCTTCTCTCTCTCCCATCTGCATCCGCGCGCCACTTCGCACCATGACCTGCCGGTTTAAGAGAATTTGTCGGCCTTGCGCTTGCCAAAGCGCATGTCGTTTTCAAGCCTTGAACGCAGTTGCGCATAGAATGCCTCGAGAAAGGCGCGTTCATCACCTGCGCCCGGGTTCCAGCCGACTTTTGCGCAGATTGCCGCATGCACCGCGACCAATGCCTCGTCCTTATCATCGCGCAAGACCCGTTCCAACGTCTGCAATTCATGCTCGCCGTAAATGCTCAGCTCTTCCTCGCCAAATTCATATTTTGTGCCAGTCAAATGGCTGGTCCCGCTTGCCGCCCCTTGGGTAGAAAGGGTTTGCGCCAGTTTCATCTTGGGCTGTTCGACAACCCATGTCCCCGCGATTACATCGCCTGCGCGCATTGCGTCCTTGTTAAAGAAAGGGAAGGCAAGGAAGACCGAAACCCATAGGGCGCTTGCCCAACCGGCATTGCCGCCTTCGCCAACAATTGCCGTTAAGAAAAAGACCAAAGGCAAAAGCACTTCAATGTCGCGGATTAAATTGCGCGCGATGATGGCTTCAGGAGTTAGGCGCCCGCCATCGCGGGCAGCCACTCTTATGCCGACGATCCTTTTGCCCAATGTCGCGCCGCGCGGGCCGAGTTCAAAGCCCAGGAAATACCCGTATCGCGCTATAAAAATGGTGAGCACATATATGATGATGAGAAATTCCTGCGCGCCATTGGGTGTTCCATCGAGGCCCGACATAGTCTCATCTATGGTCGAGCCAAACAGCGCTGCCATCAAAAGGTGAAATGCAATAAGACCAAGCGTGAATATGGTCATGTCGAGCAGAAATGCACCGACCCGCGCGCCTCTTGAGGCGACCGTGATCGGAAGACTGATCCCCTCCGGCGTTATGATCTGACGCAGGCGCTTGGCATTGTAGCTTGCGCTAGTGTTGGGCGCCGCAACGCTCATGCCGCTGCCTCGTCATGCGCGGGCCGGTAGGCGAAGAAATAGGCGATCCAGAACAATAGCATCGCCCCGCCAATAAGCAGGCGGTTAAACTCGCCTTCGACCAATTGGCGCGGGAATGCTTCTAGCAAAGCTGCGATGATCATCATGATCACAACGCCGACCATGACGGTTGCGGCGCGCTTGCCGCTTTCCGACATAGCTTTGAGGATTGAGCGGTTGCCGGGGAAGCCCATCGACCGGCCAATATGCAGACCCGCTGCTCCCGACAGCATAATAGCGGTGAGTTCGGTGGTGCCATGCACACTGAGCCAAGCGGCGATCTCCAGCGTTAAATCTTGGCTCGAAAACAGCCATAGAAAAGCGCCGAGCATGGCGGCATTGTGCACCAGCAACATCAGCGAGGGGATGCCAAAGGCAAAGCCAAGCGCAAAGGCTAGGATTGATACGCCCGCATTATTGCTGAACAATTGCGCGGCAAAAGTAGAGAGCCCCGCCGAGCTGCTTTCTGTTTGCAATGTTTCTAGCAATTGCTCACGGCTGGCACCCGGCCCGCGCGTATCGGCAAGGCTGGTGGGAACCAAGCGGTAGAACCATTCGCTATCCTGCGCGCATAGCAGCCAGCCGACGATTGTGCCGGCGACCATCACAAATGTTGCGATACAAATATCGAGCCATATGGCGCGGATTGCGCGGCTCCATCCGCCAAATAGGAAAGAACGCAGCCATGCGAAAAACCCTTGGCGGGGGCCGTAAACCTGAAACCAAGCGCGCTGCACCAATTGTTCCAGATAGGTCAGAGTGGCGACATCCAGCGATGTTTCACGCGCGACCGATAGGCTGGAGGCTGCGGTGCGGTAAAGCGTCGGCAGCTCCAGCAAGTTTTCGTCTGAGATAGATCGCAGGCGGCCCTTCTCCATGCGGGTCACGATCATATCGAGGCGCTTCCAATCGCCCTCGCGTTCCAGCCGGAACCGGTCAGAACGCAGGGCCGCGGCGGCGATATCCGTCGGTGCTTCAGGCTCTTTTGCGCCGCGCCATGCTGCAATAGTGGGGGCCTTCATCCGATTGCCTCACTGCGTTTGATTGCGAAATATTTGTCGATCAGCTGATAGCCGATTTGGTCCCACGGTGCCTCGATCACATTAACGCCCAATTGGCGCAGGCGTTGCAGCACGATCGCGCGCTGACGGGTAAGCCCGCCAGCGGTAACGCTGCGCGCAATTTGCGCCAAATCACTGGGTGGTGCATCGACGAGCGCTTCCAATTCACTATCGGAAATAGTGACGAACAATACCAGATGCTTTTCAACCAAGCGTCCGATGCTTTCGACCATCAATTCCGCCGCAGTGGGATCGGTGAAATCCGAGAACAACACAATCATCGAGCGGCGTTTGAGGCGCGCGGTTAGAGATGCCAGCGCGAGCGTGAAATTGGGCTCTGCTGAATGATAATCTAGGCCAGCTGCCGCAGCCTGCAAGCGGTGAAATGACCGAGCATCATTGACAAAAGGCGTTACCACATCGGGTTTTTGGGCAAAGCCGTAAAGCGCGACTTTATCGCCTCCTTTCAGCGCAACATAGGCCGATGTCAGTGCGGCTGAAACAGCACGGTCAATGCGGGGGAGGCCATCAACCGGCTCACACATGGCTTGGCCGCAATCAAAGGCGAAGACGATCTGATTATTGCGCTCGCTTTCATTTTCGCGGGCGTAAAGCTTGGTGTGGCGCGCGCTGGCCTTCCAATCGATCCGGCGGCGATCCATGCCCGCTTCATATTCGCTTAAAGCTTCAAACTGCGTTCCTTCGCCCCGAATACGCCGCGCGATCAGGCCAAATTGGGCATCGCGCAGAAAGGTCTGCAATTCGGGTGAACGGACGGGAGAAAGGTCGGGCCATATCCTTAATTGCTGGCCTTCATCGCGAACAATTTGTCTTGCACCAAGCCCTAAGGGGCCAGTCCAGCGCAGCCACGAGCGGGTTATATTTGCCGTGCCGCGCCGCACAGGGAACGCATCGAAAACACCTCGATATGTCCCTGCTTTGCCCGCTTGTTCGCCTTTGTATCCGCCTTTTCCGAGCAATTCAGCAATGCCGCGCCCATCACTGCCCAATCTTGGGTCAAATTCGATTGCGGCTGTGACACTGCTTCTGGAACCATTGCCGAATGTGCCCGTCACCCGCAGCGGTGTTGCTTTGCCGATTTCGGTATCAGCAGGCGCGTCCAAATCCCATACGTCCAATCGCCCCGCCAACAGCCCGTCAAGCAGAATGGCGGCGAGCAGGCCCAAAACTGCGACAGGTGCAATGACCCACGCATCAGGCGCTGTCGCCGCGATTAGCAGCGCAATCGGCGCACTGGCGGCGATCACCCAAGCGGCGCGCACTGTTGGAAGGATGGGAAATTGAAAGCGCATGAGAAGCTAGCGCGGAGCCTCCGTGCTTTCGACCAATTCGCTCACCAATTCCTCAATGTCGCGGCCTTCAATTTCAGCTGCTGGACTTAGGGTTAGGCGGTGGCGCAATACAGGTATGGCCAGCGCTTTGACGTCATCGGGCAGAGCATAATTGCGGCCCTGCAATGCGGCTCTGGCGCGCGCGGCACCTGCTAGCATTACGGCTGCACGCGGGCTGGCACCGACGGCAAGCTCTGCATGTTCGCGCGTTGATCGCACCAGCCGAACCACATAATCGACAATTTCCTGTGCGACTGTGACCTCGTCCAAGGCGGCGCTAATTTGGCTCAATTGTTTCGCATTTGTGGCCGCACTTACGCCCAATTCTGCAGGGCGCGGCGGACCTTGGCGCTGACCAAAGCGCGTCACAATTGCACCCTCTTCTTGCTCGCTTGGGTAAGGCACGAGCAGCTTGAACAAGAACCGGTCGAGCTGCGCCTCTGGCAAGGGATACACGCCTTGGTTTTCAATCGGGTTTTGGGTGGCAACCACCATAAAACTTTCGGCCAAGGAATGCGTCTCGCCGTCCAATGTTACGCGACGTTCCTGCATCGCCTCCAACAAAGCGGCCTGTGTCTTGGGCGGTGTCCGGTTGATTTCATCTGCCAGCAGTAGGTCGCAGAAAATTGGCCCGCGGGTCAGCGTGAATTCGCTGGTTTGGAAGTTGAACAGATTAGAGCCAAGAATATCGCCGGGCAGCAAATCTGGCGTAAATTGGATGCGTCCAAAATCCAACCCTAGCGCGATGGCAAAACTCTGCGCGATGAAAGTCTTAGCGGTTCCCGGCGGTCCCTCCAAAAGAACATGCCCCTCGCTGACCATAGCGATCAGCATTTGGTCGATCATTTCGTCCTGACCGACAATGGCTTTGCCTACTTCGGTTTTGATCGCCGCTGCCAGATCGCGCAGCTCGGCTAATGTCATGCTCATCGCTTTAATGTCCTCTCAAGTTCTTTCAGCGCCTGTGCGGCGCGCAATATATCCGTTTGGCTGCGTGCCTTGCGAAGAGCATTGGCGCGCTGCGTAAAATTGGGTTCACCCGGTAATTTGCGTTCAATCGCGGCATCCAGCGCCTCTGCATCCAGACTGGTCAGCCCCAATGCCTCACGGGTACGCTGAGCGCTCAGATCAATATAGGGTTCGGCAAGCAGACCGAAGCGGCGTGCTCGCAGGATCAATCCTGCGCCATTGGTGACCAACTGCTGCTTGCCAAAAGCAATCGCTTGGCCCTCTGCTACTGGCGGCCCAAAGCGTTTGAACGCGCGCCACCCGATTACGATTAGCACCGCGATTAAGCACAGAGTGGCAGCAAGAAATGGCGGGCGAAAGGCGAGGGTGAGCAGATTGTCCGCATTGCCCTTGCCGTTCATGGTCAGGTCGAAGATGACTGGCGTGTCTTCATAATAGGCTGCGTCTTGGATCAGTTCGACTGCCAGCCGTGCTCGGGTCTGATCGGCCATCCCGTAATTGTTCATCAAATCGGGATCGACCACGAAATAGACCGGATAGGTGTCGTCCAATTCAGATCCATCATCGCTTTCTTCACCCAGAGTGAACACCAGCGCGCGTCCCGTTGAGTCCTTCACCAGCGGCGTAAATCCGGCATAATTCTCGACTCCGGTGACCGGCGCCATCGGCAGTGAACCTGACAAACCCAACCCCGTCCATGCTTTGCCGCCTTCAACAATATCTGTCTCGCTTTCAAAACCATAGGGCGCGTCCAATTCTGCCGCCCAATTGGGTCTATTCGCGCCATACAGTCGTACCCAATCATCTTTAATCTTGTCGGAGACTTCTTCGGGCAAAAACGGCGAAAAGCTTCCCGCAGACCATTTCGGCAGAATTACCATTGTTGGGCCTTGGTTACGGCGCTGCTCCAGCAATTCGCCAAATTCTTCTGGCTCAAGAGTACTCGGCGGCGTCAGCACCAGTAAATCGTAAGTCTCTAAATCTGATTGCGAGCGTGAGCGGCTGACATCAACGCCCTGCGCGTCAAGCAATTCAACCAGCGCGGAATAGCCATTGAGGCCATTGGCGGCGGCATGGGCAGCCCCATCGTTCTCGCGTCCGCCCGTGTCGCCGATCGCGAGGAAATAGAGAAACAGCAAAAATGCGATAAAGCCGACGCCAACAAATCCCAGAACAGCCTTTGGACTAAAGGGATTGGCGCGGCGCCCAGTTGTCGTCATGCTCGGTGAAGCAATATTATTCATCCGACCGGCCCCCTTAAAGAGGTGGCGGCGAAATCGGCATAGGCGGCCCGGGCGGTTTCCCAATCATCTTGATTTAATGTGCGCAAAGCAAACAAGCTGCGCTCTACACGTTCCGCAATGACGCCAAAAGTTGCGCGCGCCTTGTCCGGTAAAGCTTGGATCGCGACTAGCTCTCGCGCTGTGCTGGATGGCTCAACCCAATCAGGCTTGGCCTCTGACAAATGCACGACAGATCGCTGGAGCAGTAAATGCGTGGCCTCATCATATTTGCCTTGGGCAGCTAGCCGGTCTGCATCCTCTAGCAAGGCGATGCTCTGCTGCGCATCGGGTTGCCATTCTGGCTCTTCCTCCGCCCATTCCATTTTTGATCGCGGCCCCAAATAAGGCTCGATCAGGCGGTAAATGATGAACAAAGCTGCAGCTACGCCGACCGCGATTAAGATCCAATAGAGCGCCGGCCATGTCGCAGGAAACCAGCCGAATAGACCGGCTAGAAATTCGCCTACGCTTCTAAAGAACTCATCGAACATGCCGGGTTCACGAGGTTCTGGCGGTGGGATTTCGACAGGCTCAAACTGAATATCGCCATTCTCGCGAACTTCGCGCCAATTTTGCACGAAGTCATCCATTGGACTATTGTCGTCATTGGTTTCAGAAGTACTGATGGCTGGCCGCGTTGTCATCGCCAATACTGGTGGCATGGCAGACACAGTTAAGCAACCAGAAGTCTGTCATAATGCAGTAAGAAATTTGGGTATTAGGTGATGTTGGTGCTGCGCAGGTTTAGCCTCTGGGCCGGGCCTGCGCATATGTCCCCAAGATCCGCAGTTCTTTTGAGTGAAACGCAAGCTCTTCCAACGCTCTGTCGACCGCTGGATTACCGGGTGCCCCGACAATATCGGCGTAGAACATGGAGGCGGAAAAGCTTGTGCCCTTTTGATAGCTTTCCAGCTTGGTCATATTGACGCCATTGGTCGCAAATCCGCCCATTGCTTTATACAGCGCTGCCGGAATATTCTTTACTTCGAACACAAGGGTGGTGATGGCGACGGTGCCTTTGAGCGAGGCGGCATCCAGCGGACCTTTTGCGCAAAGCACAAAACGGGTCATATTATCGGCGGCATCCTCGACATTGTGTTCTGCAATCTGAAGCCCATAAAGCTCGGCTGCAATTGGCGGCGAGATAGAGGCAATTTCAGGATCGCCGCGTTCTGCGACAAAGGCTGCAGCTCCAGCTGTATCAAGGTGGCTCAGCGGCAGAATACCGCGTTCTTTCAGGAAATTGCGCGACTGACCAAGTGCTTGGGGATGGCTGTAGGCTTCTTTAAATGGGCCCGGGCCAACCCCCATCAGTGCATGATTGATCGGCATGAAGTGCTCGCCAACAATATGCAGCCCACTTTCCGGCAAAAGAAAATGGATATCAGCCACGCGGCCATTTTGCGAATTTTCAATCGGGATGATTGCGCATCCCGC
>JALZVZ010000210.1 GCA_023299945.1 Altererythrobacter sp.
ATTGTCAGTAAGTGTTTCGCCGGCTGGCGTTGGGGCCGGTCCAGAGCCATTATGGGCATCGTTGACGGTCACCCCGCTCACATTCACATTGCCATTATTCGTGACTGTGTATGTGTAAGTCACAAGCTGGCCGACTGTGACCAATTCATCATCATCGGCGATTTTGGTCATTTCCAGAAGGGGTTCGCTAAGAACATTGACCGTCTCCACAGCGGAAGAGCAATTGGCTGTGTTCACATTGTCGCAAACTTCATAAGCGACTGTATATGTTCCTGCAGGGGTACCAGCTGGGATGGTAATCGTACCATTACTGCCCAGTGCAATCGCTGAACTGGGGTTGCCATCAGGCCCGTTAATCGTCCCAGGGGTCACGGAGACATCAGCTGGATCAATTATGGCGCCATTGAGAGTGTCAGAAGTTAAGATGGGGCCCGTGACACCTCCAGTTCTCCCAAAATCCGCAAAGGTTTCTGCGACTGCTTCGATAATTGAAACGCACTTTGTGCCAATCGCTACACCAGCACCAATCCGGCCATTTGTGACTGCCATATTGCCGGATAAAACTGTTACACCATTAATATTTTCATATTGAGCGAAAGCGGACCGATCCGATTGATTGTTGGTGTTTCCGCCCGCCCCCACTACGGAGCGCGCCACCGGGTCGATCGTTACCAAGGCGCCGGGATGAGGGGACAAAGAATTGGCGACATAATCGGCAGCGCCAAAGGTAAATTGTTCATCATCCTCAATATCGTGGGCGTAGAGCTCAACGGCAGTAAGAAAGCCGCCCGAGATTGTTACCTCGAAGTCAACATTAGCGGTGACGTTACCAACACGGCCCAATAACTGCAGTCCACCATCAGTTGCGCCGCCACCAGCTTGGTTGTGACCGCTTCCAGCAATTGGTGCGTTAAGGCGCCGGTTAAACTGCGCTGTATTGTCAGTTACCGTGAAATCGTATGTTAGGCCGTTTTGGACCGACTGAGCCTCGAAAACCTGACTGTTGAGCGCTGTTTCGGTAAAGGTGATCGCCGCACTGTTATTAAATTCAATGACCTCGCCATGGGTGCAAGAGACGATCTGAGCTTGTGCTGATGATGCACAGCCCATTGCAACGCCCAGCCCGGCCAATAAAGCCAACCTCCGCAATAATACGCTATGTCGTTTATGTGCTGTCGGGAAGGCGTTCATCTCTACTCAATCTGTTTAGAGACCCATTTTGGGCTATCCTGCGAATATGTATGTATTTATACGGTAAAAACACCTTTAACGGCTCGATGATTTTACAATTTTAAACAAGTTGTTGCAGCTTAATAGCAAGCGCAAATGGCAAGAAAGTTCGCGCGCTTATTGCGGGGCACTGTCAGAGCAAATACACCAATTAGCGAAACCTGCGTGATCGATTAGGGTTGTGCGATGCCCCGCGGCTGATTCCATTGACAAATTGACTAAAGCGCACAGCAATATCAACAGAAAAAAGATTGCCATCCGAGCCAATTTTGTGCAGCGTCCCGCCGTTACCGACTCTCTTCGGAAATAGGGTGCATCCGAAGAGTTCAATTCTGCACCAAAATATTGGATTAGGGATTATTTATGAAGAAACGCAATTTGGCATCGATGCTCGCAGTAGCTGGTGGTTTGACTCTGGCAACCGCAGCTTGTTCAGGTCCAGCTGCATGCTGTGCAGCTGCAGGCGAAGAAGTTAGCGCAGACAGCACAAGCGTCTGTGCAGGAGCTGGATGCTGTGCAGCCGCTTGTGATGCAGCTGGTTGCTGTGCAGCGGCTTGTGATGCAGCTGGTTGCTGTGCGGCTGCTTGTGATGCGGCTGCTTGTGATGCGGCTGGTTGTTGTGCAGCAGCATGCTGTGCAGCTGCTTGTTGTGCAGCAGCAGAATAACCATCAAATTGCGGCATAGGTTTTGATGTCATTATCCTTTTTGGATAAATTTCATCGGACGTGTCGTTGATTGAAAGCGGGGACTTGAAAAATTGTTTCAAGTCCCCGTTTTTGTATGCTCCTACCTCTTCAAGCTTCTACGGGCTGGCGGTTGTGCAGCAGTGTGAAAAGACACTTTAAAATTAAGGGCTGAATTTTTATGGAAGCGATTGAAGCGGCCGAAACAGTGATCGAAACCATCACTCAAATGGCCACTGAAGGCCGCCCCTTAATGATGCGCGTCCTGCCTGAAGGCGACGTCCATTGGTGGGCCCATTATCCTGATAAAGACGCCAGAGATGCGAAGACGAAATCGCGCTGGTATTATCATATGCATGCCCCCGGCAACCGCGATGCATCTGAGCATGGCCACTTTCATTTGTTTTTGCACCGGACACAAATGGAAGAAGGTTTGTCTACAATTGCTCAGCCTCCCGAGGGCGAAAATGCAAAAGCCTTCGTAACCCATATTACCGGCCTATCTATCAATCGGCAGGGCTTGCCGACCAGTTGGTTTGCAACCAATCGCTGGGTCACCAATGAATTTATGTATTCTGCGCCCGATATGATTGCGCATCTTGATCGGTATAATGTCGATCAGACGAAGCAAGACGAAACCGTCAATCGCTTCTTGACCGCAATGGTTGCATTATACCGCGACGAAATTTCAGATATGCTGTTGGAACGCGATCAAGCTTTGGCTGATTTAAGCGCGGCGCAAGATGGCGATCCGAAATTGTATGAAAAGGGCAATGAGGTTTTGGCAGTTCGCCCGATTGACCTTGATCAAAAAATCGAAAGCCTTGGGATCGAGTAATTCGCTGCGCTTGCTTACACGCAGGTCGATACATAGATCATGTTGAAGAATTACCGCGATGCGCATCCGCTGGCGAGTAAGGAAAGGCTGAGAATGGGCCGTTCGGATTAAAAACAGCCATTCCGCTTACGACCCAATTGCGGACGCTAAAATGGACCGGATTCCAATGGCTCTAACTTTAATGCCAACCGCTGCTGCGTCACGAGATCGTTCACTTTCGCGGTGAAAGCCTCAATGCTGTCAACGAGCGGAAGCAAAGGTTTTGCAAACGCAGTGACACGAGGGTCAGTCACAGCCCGTAGAAATTGTTCGGCAGCCTTCTGCTTGCCCATCAAGCCTGATGCGATACCGGCTTCCAAACCCCACCAGCTAAGCGCCATTCTATCAGGGTTACCTCGAGCCCGTTCGACAGAAAAATCTGCAATCGCTTCGAACGTTGGGAACCGCTCCTCCATCGCCAACGCATTGGCTCGAGCCAACTTCGCGATTTCAAGGGAAGCTTTTTCAAACTGAACGTCGGTTTCATATTGGGCGCGGCAGTTCGTATGGACTGACTCGCTAAAGCTCAAATGTCCATGGCCAACCCATAGCCAATGCGCTGCATTGACCAATGAAACGCTCTTGGACCAACTGCTTGGTGTGAACTCAACGACATTTAGCCAAGACTTGCGGTCAGCAAGCCAAAGACGAGACCGCCCCTTCTGTCGGAACCCGAGCGAAGCCAATTGAGACTTCGCAGCTTTGGCTATAATCTTGCTGTGAGTATTGCTCATAAATGTAGTGTTAGCGGCAGCAATGTCCGCCTTCCACCTGATAATCGCACGCATTAAAGACTAACTGGAATTGGCGTAAAGACCGGACTGACAGGCAACGACCCAGTTGCGGTCATTGGCAAATGTGGTAATTTAATTCTCGTTTGTCGCCCTAGTCACTTGGAGTGTGCGCTTATTAGACCGGTCTTCGCCTTGATCCCGTTATTTGCATTGACTGCGAATTGGGCTCCGCCCACTCGCGAGAAAATCGAAGCTGATGCGCAGATAATTATAAAAAAGTGCAAGGCCGGAACATTAATAATGGTAATCGTCGAGGATAATACCAAATTCAAGGTCATTCCGATCAAGAAGCCGGATTACCGCACCGAAGCTGATCTGCGGTCATTGCGGTGCGTCGGGCGTCAAAGGACTAGTGCAATCGACTTTAGGCCAGTTGCTGAACACCTATTGATGATGCGTTCAGTTAATTGACCGCTTCCCACCCCATACAAAACATCAGTAGCGCGCTATCGATGCTCCAAAAGCAGACCTAGTGGTAATTGACTGCAACACCAGTGCAAGATGATCTCCAAGAAGCCTAGAAAACCTAGCATTGCGCGCGGAATCATGATCCGCGTGCCCGGGGGGCGAGGCTCTCCTCCGCTACCACACAATGCTCCATCAACACTGTCGTTTCTGTGCTATATTTTTGTGTCGCGCGCGCGTACGAG
>JALZVZ010000211.1 GCA_023299945.1 Altererythrobacter sp.
ATCTTGCGGTTCGATGATAGTTCGACCGGCGCGTTGCTGATCAATAATGATGATTGGCTTTCAAAGATTGGCTATATTGAAATGCTGCGTGATGTCGGTCAGCATTTCACCATCAACCGGATGCTTACGTTTGATTCGGTGAAGACGCGGCTTGACCGCGAACAGCCGCTGACCTTTCTCGAATTTAATTACATGATCATGCAGGCTTATGATTATCTGGTGCTGGCGCGCGACTATGATTGCCAACTGCAATTGGGCGGCAGCGATCAATGGGGCAATATCGTCAATGGGATTGAGCTGACGCGGCGGATTGATGCCAAGGAAGTCTACGGTTTTACCGCGCCGCTGATTACACGTGCCGATGGCGCAAAGATGGGCAAATCGGTTGATGGTGCGATCTGGCTGAATGAACAGCAGCTGCCCAGCTATGACTTCTGGCAATATTGGCGCAACACCGATGACCGCGATGTTGGCAAGTTCTTGAAGCTGTTTACTGATTTGCCTTTGGACGAAATTGCGCGGCTTGAGGCGTTAGAGGGCGCAGAGATCAATGACGCGAAAGTGATCCTTGCCAATGAAGTGACGCGCATGGTCCGCGGCGATGCTGCGGCCATCGCGGCAGAATCCACGGCCCGCGAAACTTTTGCCGGAGGCGGTGCTGGTGAGGATTTGCCAACCTTGTCAGTGGGCGCAGAAGGTATGCGCATCGGCGCGGCTTTAACAGCACTGGGATTTGTCGAATCAGGTAAGGAAGCTAAGCGAAAATTGGCAGAAGGCGCGGTCAAATTGGACGGTGAAACTGTGCAGGATGCCGGGTTT
Source organism: Altererythrobacter sp. (assembly GCA_023299945.1). Lineage (GTDB taxonomy): Bacteria > Pseudomonadota > Alphaproteobacteria > Sphingomonadales > Sphingomonadaceae > Erythrobacter. The sequence goes on from JALZVZ010000211.1 coordinate 820, forward strand.
TTGATCCTTCCCAGAAATGATTCTCAAGTGAAATTAAGCCTAGGTAAGAAAAAGCATGGTCTAATTTCGCTATAAATTGCCGAGGGCGCGTGTTCAATTTGGGACAGTTCTGTTCCGAAACGGGATGTAACAACTTTACCAAATGTCAGCCTTTCTCACTCATTAGGGGATCACCGCAATATTCCCTTGGAGTAATTAAAGCTGTGTCTTCTGGAGCAAACCTTAGCGTGACCGACCTACGTCATGCAGCCCGTCACCCGGTCGATTTTCCCGTCATTGGTGAACACCAAAAGCACGGTGATGTTGAAATGCATGTGTCGAATTTGTCGGCTCATGGCTTCATGATCGATGATGCAAAAGCCCTTGCGAAAGGTGACCGAGTAATCATCCGCCTGCCCATCGTTGGCCGGATCGAAGCCTATGTTATCTGGATTAGCGGCGAACGTGCAGGCTTCCAATTAGAACGCATTCTGCGCCTAGATGATTTCATGGCTATTGTTGAGGCTCTCCAGCCAAACCCGCGTTTGCGCCGCTCGCGTTAAATCGCGGCAGATAAATCCAAGCTTGGCAGGCCTATTTGAGACTGCCATGAGCGGAGGGTGAGCGAAACAGCACCCTCCTATAAACCACCGCACCCGCTGCAAATCCCCAATTTCCGCGCCTATTGGATCGCGCGGCTTGCGATGACTATCGCGCAATATGGCATGCTGATCATCATCAGTTGGCAGACATATACGATGGCGCGCGATGGCGGTATGAGTATTGCTGAAGCATCAGGCCAACTGGCCTTGATCGGGCTGCTCCAGTTCGTTCCATTGTTCTTGCTCACGCCTTTTGTTGGCCTGGCTGCTGACCGGTTCGACCGGCGCAGCATCAGCCGTTTGACGGTGTTTTTGCAATTCTTATGCGCCGCCAGCCTTGCTTGGTTCACATGGACCGAAGTGATCAGCTTTCCCATATTGCTGGGCGTCGCGGTTGTGCTCGGTATTGCGCGTGCGTTTAGCGGCCCTGCCCTGTCCGCGCTTGCGCCAAATCTCGTTCCCAAAGAAGTTTTGCCGACGGCCATCGCGCTCTCATCAATAGGGTGGCAAGTGGGCATGCTGGGCGGACCAGCGATTGCGCCCGCGCTTTACCGCATCATGCCAGCCTTGCCTTACGCGCTGTCGGCGGCATTGCTTGCCCTTTCGATTATCGCGCTGAGTTTCATCGGCAAGGTTCCGCAGCCCGCTTTAAAGAAGGGCGTGCGGCCAATCGGTCAAATTATCGACGGGCTTTCCTATGTGGTACGCAACAAGATGGTGCTGGGAGCGATCACATTGGATTTGTTTGCCGTTTTTCTCGCCGGTGCAGGAGCCCTGCTGCCCGCTTTTGCCCGCGATATTTTGCAAGTGGGTGAGGAAGGCCTTAGCCTCCTCGCCCCAGCCCCAGCCATCGGCGCTGCGCTAACTGCCATTTGGTTCTCGTTCCGACCGCTAAAAAACAATGTTGGGCCAATGATGCTGATGTCGGTTATCATGTTCGGTATCGCCACCATTGTGTTTGGTTTGTCGACATGGTTGCCGCTCAGCATTGCCATGTTGATGATCGCTGGCAGCGCTGACATGTTTAGCGTCTATATCCGCCAATCGCTGATCCAATTGCACACGCCCGATGACAAGCGCGGCCGCGTCTCCTCTGTCTCGATGATGACGATCAGCGCATCGAATGAAGGCGGCGATGCGTTTTCCGGCAGTCTCGCTTATGTGATCGGCCCAGTGGCCGCCGTTGTGGCAGGTGGTGTCGGCGCGATTGTAACCGTATTGGTGTGGGCGCGAATATTCCCAGTGTTGCGAACAACAAAGACCTTCGATCCGCCCGCAGAACTGCTAGAAGAGGCGGAAAGCAAAACCCCGAGAGGAGAATGAACGATGAAAGCTGCAAATGTTCTTGAGACGATTGGCGGCACGCCGCACATCCGGCTTGCGCGATTGTTCCCCAATCACGAGGTTTGGGTAAAGTCTGAACGCTCTAATCCTGGTGGATCTATCAAAGACCGCATTGCATTGGCGATGGTTGAAGATGCCGAAAAATCGGGCGCGTTGAAACCAGGCGGAACGATCATTGAGCCAACATCGGGCAACACCGGCATTGGGCTGGCGATGGTGGCCGCGGTTAAGGGCTATAAATTGGTGCTGGTTATGCCGGAATCGATGTCGTTAGAACGCCGCCGTTTGATGCTTACCTATGGGGCCAGCTTTGACCTCACGCCAAAGGAAAAGGGCATGAAGGGCGCGATCGAACGTGCGACGCAATTGACCACGCAAACAGATGGTGCATGGATGCCGAGCCAGTTCGACAACCCCGCCAATGTCGCAGTGCATGTCGCCACCACTTCGCAAGAAATCCTTGCAGACTTTGCTGACACACCCGTTGATGTGATGATCACCGGTGTTGGCACAGGCGGACATCTGACCGGCTGCGCCGAGGCGTTGAAGAAAGTATGGCCCAGCATGAAAGCCTATGCGGTGGAGCCTGAACTTTCTCCCGTTATCAGCGGCGGCCAGCCGGGCCCTCACCCCCTGCAGGGGATTGGCGCCGGCTTCATTCCCAGCAATCTGGACACGGCAATTATCGATGGCGCGATTACCGTCGATGCAGAGGACGCGCGCGAAATGGCGCGGCAATGTGCACTGACAGAAGGGCTGCTCGTAGGGATATCTTCCGGTGCAACTCTGGCGGCTATTGCCAAGAAATTGCCTGATCTAGCGGCAGGCACACGTGTACTCGGCTTCAACTATGACACGGGCGAGCGCTATCTTTCGGTGCCTGATTTTTTGCCCGTTGAGTAAGATTGGCGTTCGGGCTTCTGCGCCGAGTTAGATGAAATTACTAAGTTGGGACTTTGCTCCATTTTTGTGTGTTTGCGCGATTGTCGCTGCTGCACCATTAGTCATGGAGAATTCCAGTGAGCCCGCCAGTCCCTCGGCAAACCGCCCGCAACCCGTCTCAATGGGATGCCAATCAACTCAGCGATCGGCCGGCACAGCTTGGGCAAGTGACAGATCATGTCATGATTAAGCTGTTGGAGCGAAGCCGTGATTGCGTCAAAATTCTGGGGCTTGATGGCGCGCTGGAATTTATGAATTGCGGTGGTTTGGACACTCTCGATCACAGCGAGTTTGAGGGTGTACGCGGGCAAAAATGGTGGGAGCTATGGCCACAGCATACGCAAGCGCCAGTCAAGGCTGCGTTTGAAAAGGCACGCGAGGGAAAAGAAACCGAATTCGTCGCGGAATGTCCAACCGTGCAAGGCAATAAGCGCAAATGGAACGTGTGCCTAAAACCCATGCTAACCGATGATGGCAATATCGCCGGAGTTGTTTGCACCTCGCGCGATGTGGATGCGGTATAAACACAAAAGGCCCGAGCAATTACGCCCGGGCCTCTCGATTAATTTATTTGCATGGCACAGTGCTTAGGCAGCTGTAGCGAAGGCCTCTGCTGGCAGGGCCATCATACTATCGCTGCCCGCCTCCAACTTGCGGCGAAGCGCACCGGCGTCGGGCAGATACCGCTCAGCATAATAAGCCGCTGAGGTCATTTTCGCATTGTAATAGGCTGCATCATCGGATCCGCCAGCCAAAGCTGCGTTCGCAGTTTTCGCCATACGCAGCCACATCAGGCCCAGCGTCACAATACCCATAATGTGCATGTAATGATGCGCGCCTGCACCCAGATGATTGGGGTTTTGCATCGCATTCTGCATGAACCACATGGTGGCCGCTTTCTGCTCACCAAGCGCTTTTTCAAGTTTGCCAGCGATATCCGCGAGAGCCTCATTGCCTTTGGCTTCCGCAATTTCATCATCGATCAATTTGAAGAAAGCTTGGATCGCCGCGCCGCCTTTGCTTGCCAACTTGCGGCCGCACAGATCCATGGCTTGAACGCCATTGGCGCCTTCGTAAATCATCGCAATGCGGCTGTCGCGAACGAACTGTTCCATACCCCATTCTGAGATATAGCCGTGACCGCCAAAGACCTGCTGCATATTGTTGGCAATGTCATAGCCTTTGTCGGTGCCGTACCCTTTGATCACAGGTGTAATCAGGCCAAGCAAAGCATCCGCATCGCTGCGCTCTTCCTCGGTTTGTGCATTGTGCGACAGATCGATCAGCAATGCGCCCCACATGCATAATGCGCGCTGTGCTTCATTGAACACTTTGGCATCCATCAACATGCGGCG
>JALZVZ010000212.1 GCA_023299945.1 Altererythrobacter sp.
CGATTGATGCTGGCCGCAGGCGTTGAAAATAGCGAGATTGTGATCGATCCGCAGCGCCGCCGCGCCTTGGTCAAAGCCAAGCCATTGGAAGGCGCGACATTGGCGACTTACCGCGTTCTGGAGCAGCGCATTGCTGCATCAGAACCGGAATGGCGCATTGAGCTTATCCCGCCTGCCAGCGCCTTGGTCGACGCGCCTGCGCCTGCTGCGATTACCTTCGATGAGGATGGCGCGCTTAGCCCAGCCGGTTTAGCGGCGTTGGATTATGCAGCATGGTGCGCGGAGCGGATGGAATTGCCGCTGAAATTAACGGGCAATGCCGAGGCGATCGCTGCGGCAAAAGGGCATCTGCAAGAACGCGGAATTGAAGCGCAATTTGAAGAGATTTCGAGCGGCGAAGATATGCGCGCAAGTTGGTCGAATTAGCCTGATTTTGCCAGTGTTTTACGGGCGCGTTTAAGGCGGGTTTAGAGGAGGTCTCGGCTTTGGCCTCATTTGGCCTCATCTGGCCTCACCATCTCAAAAGCGCTTTTAAGCGGCCAATTCCAGCGGCACAATCTCGCCTGACAGATACAGCTTTTTCGCTTTCGCGCGACTGAGTTTGCCTGAGGATGTACGCGGCAAAGTGCGCGGCGGGATCAATTCCACAACGCAGCTCATGCCAGTAACCGAGCGCACTTTATCGCTGATCTGCGATCGCAATTTCACGCGCTCTTCAGGGTCAGATACGCGGCAATGCACCAGCACGGCAGGGGCTTCTTCGCCATTGTCGGTTTCCACCGAAAACGCAGCAATATCGCCGTGATTAAAGCCGGGCAATTGTTCAACAGCCCATTCAATATCTTGCGGCCAATGGTTCTTGCCATTGATGATGATCATATCCTTGGCGCGGCCGACAATGAAGAGATAACCATCGGCCATATAGCCCATGTCGCCAGTATCGAGCCAAGCGCTTTCGCCCGGTGTTTCGCTGGGCACGAGGCAGTCGGTCGTCGCGCTTTCATCGCGGAAATAGGAATGCATCACGCTGGGCCCTTGGCACCAGACTTTGCCGATTTGATGATCGCCTTTGACAGCCTCATCCTCGCCGCGAATTTCAACCTTCATATCGGGCAAAGTCTTGCCGCAATTGACGATCGCGCGGTAGCGGGCAGGGCGCGACAAATCACGCTGCGTGCCAGACAGGCGCTCTTCCTCGACTAGCTCGACACGAATGCCTTCGCCCGGCGGCATAACAGTGACGGCCAGAACTGCCTCGGCAAGACCGTAAGAAGGGGTGAATGCGGAGGCTTTGAACCCTGCATCGGCAAAGGCGTTGACGAAGCTTTGCATGACATCGGGCCGGATCATATCTGCGCCATTGCCCGCAATCCGCCAGCGCGACAGGTCGAACCGTTCTGCTACATTGCTTTGGCTGGAAATGCGGCGCGCGCAAATATCATAGCCAAAGGTCGGCGAATAACTCAGCGTGCCGCCCTTATTGCGGCTGATTACATCGAGCCAAGCCAGCGGGCGACGCGCAAAGGCATCAGGCTTCAAATAATCGCCCGACACTTGGTTGGCGATGAGCGATAGAAAGCACCCAACCAGACCCATATCGTGATACCACGGCAGCCAGCTAACGCAGCGCTCGTTCTCGCCCAGCTGCATGCTGGTGGAATGGCCATAAAGATTGTGCAGCAGCGCGCGGTGGGTGACGGCCACGCCTGTGGGAAAACGGGTGGAGCCCGACGAATATTGCAAATAGCAAATGTCTTCTGGATCAGCGGCGGTTAGGTCGCATTCCGGCGCATCGCGCTGGGCAAAATCCTGCCAACTTTCACTGTCGCAGCCTTGCCGGGCGGCGGCCGCACTGGCCATTTCTGCGATCTCTTCAGGGAAGATCAGGATTTTGGGGTCGCTGCTGTCCAATTGAACGGCCAGTTGATCGATAAAGCTTTCCTTGCCGCCAAAGCTGGTGGGCAAGGGCAATGGCACGGGCCACGCGCCCACATAAACACAGGCGCAAAACAATGCGGCAAATTCAGGCCCGGTTTCCGCGATCAGCGCGATGCGGTCTTCCTTGCCAATGCCAGCGGCGACCAGACGGCGGGCCATAACAAGCGCATCATCGCGCATTTCAGAAAAAGGGTACACGCGCTCCAATTGTCCACGCATATCATGGAAATTGAGGCCCTTTTCGCTCTTCGCGGCATAGTCGATGGCGTCATTAAACGTATCAAACTGTGCCCGAATGCGCGGCAATCCGCAGTCATTGGGTGTCGGCGTCAATGCGGCGTCGGTCATAATTATCAAACGAAACCCGTTGGTTACGATGCTTCATAAGGCATCCGTGTGGGCCACACCTACCGATGTATACCCAATTGCGCAAATATCAGCGTTTTCCAATTCCGAAAGAGTGTGGCACGATTAAGGCGCGATGACAGAAAATGAGACCGGCCACCTGCGAAAATCGCACCAATCGAAGGGCAATTCTCTCGGCAAACCAAAGCGCCAGTCAAAGAGGCGTACACCAGGTGAGCCGAGGCCGCCGCCCAAGCCGCTGACTGAGAGGCGCCTGCACGATCTGGCCCTGCACTATGCTGCGAAATACGCTACCACCGCTGCAAAGCTGGAAAGCTATCTCATCCGCAAAATTCGCGAACGCGGCATGGCGGATAGAGATGATGACGGCATGCAGGATATTCCCGCAGTGGTCGGCGGGATTGTCGCGCGGCTGGTTGAGCTGAAATATGTTGATGATGAAGCCTATGCCAAGGCCCGCACCGGCAGCCTGCTGCGGCGCGGATATGGCAAGCGCCGCGTGACTGAGGATTTGCGCTATGCCGGCGTCGATGAGCATATTCGCGAGGAAACAGCGCCCGGCACGCCTGCCGCGCGAGAGGCGGCGATAAATTTGGCCCGCAAACGCCGCTTTGGGCCTTATGGGGTGGATGCCATCGTTGACGACACAGACGGGGGCGAGACAGGCGGGGGCGAGGCAAGAGATGGCGAGCAGCAACCGCGCCTTGATCCGGCTAAACGCCAAAAACAAATTGCAGCGATGCTGCGCGCAGGCCATGGGTTTGATACAGCGCGCTTAGTGATTGATGCAAAGAATGTTGATACACTGGAGGCGTGGCTTCGCGAGGCGATCGATGAAGCACTGGATGACGAAGAAGGGCAGAGCTTATGATGCGCGTTTTATTGACTGCGATGGCCGGATTGGTACTGGCTGGCTGTTCAGCCCAGCCTGCGGCCAACACCAATGCAGGCGGCGAGGTTCCCGCCCCTCTTATTGCCAATCAGACAGCTGGCACGCACCCTATCTCTGGTCTCGAAATTATCGAAGTCTCCGTTGAAAGCGGTCAGATGCGCCATGTTTTTCGTACGGAGCTGGCCAATACGCCGCAATCACAGGCTAAGGGTATGATGTTCCGCACCGAAATGGGTGATGATGAGGCGATGCTGTTCCCCTCTGATCTGCCCGCACCCCGCAGTTTCTGGATGAAGAACACGCCGCTCAGTCTCGATATTATCTTCGTCGGTGTGGATGGCCGCATCAGCAATATTGCCGCCAATGCAGTCCCCTATTCGCTCGATTCGGTATTGTCACAGGGGCCAACCATCGCCGTACTCGAAATCCGCGGCGGGCTTGCAGCAGAACTGGGTATTACCGCGGGGGACCGCGTGATTTGGCCCGGCGCGCCCGAGGGTAAAGTGGCCGAATAGAACGCGATACCAAACCAGCAGGCAATAAGTGTGGTTGCTGGCTTGGCGAAGCGCCGCAATTAGGCTAACCCGCGCCCCTGAAACGAGGTTGTTGGAATTATGAGCATTTTTGGCAAAATCTTCACTTGGTGGGATGGGGCGACCTTGGGCACGCTTTTGTGGTCATGGCGCAATGGTAGCCATGTCGGCACCGATGCCGAAGGTAACAAATATTACCGGAAAGCGGCCAGAAGCGGCGGCACGTTCCAAGATAAAGGCGTGCGCGCAGAGCGCCGCTGGGTGATGTATGCTGGCGCCAATGATGCCAGCCGCGTGCCGGCCGAATGGCATGGCTGGCTGCACGGCGCCTTTGCCGATGTGCCTGAAAGCTTTTTGCCGCCTGCCAAAGTGTGGGAGACGCAATATACGCCCAACCCAACCGGCACAGCGGATGCCTATCGCCCGCAAGGCGCTTTGGAGCGCGGCGGCAAGCGTGCGCGGGCAACCGGTGATTACGAGGCGTGGTCTCCAACTGGGAACCCAACTAAAGGTTCAGAGAGTTAGAGCATGCGGTATGCGCTAGTCGCCTTGGCCAGCCTTGCGCTTGGCGCTTGCGGGCAAATGGGCTCCGATGATGCACCCGAACGGATCGAAGGCGGCGCTGCTGACAGTGCAGAAGCGCCAAAGCCGTCGCTGTCGACCGCGCTTGACGGGCCAGCAGAGGGCGCAGAAGAGGCTGGCGATGCGCAGGACAATAGCGCCGATGTCGCTGTCGATGCGCAAATTGGCACCGCCATGGCAGAGCGCGTGGCGACGATTGGCCTGCTCAACAAACGCAATAATTTGAGCCAAGATATTGAGCTGAAACCAGGCGAAGAGCGCGAAATCGGCGATGTTATCATCCGGCTGGCCGCATGCGAGCGCACCGCACCATGGGAAATGCCGCAAGAAACCGGTGCTTTTGTGCAAATGTTTGTGAAAGCTCGCGGCGAAAATGACTTTGGCCGCGTGTTTTCCGGCTGGCTGTTCAAAAACTCACCCAGCGTCAATGTGATCGAGCACCCGATCTATGATGTTTGGGTGAAAGATTGCGCGATGAGCTTCCCCGGCGAAGAAGGCGCATCAGAGCCTGCTGCCTCGGATGATAGCGACGCATAAGCCTGCGGCAGGGTGCAATGCGGCGGCCCGCCAGCCTTAGCCACCAGTTTCAAATAGTCCGCCTGCGGCATTTCGCATGCGCCGAGCGACGCCAGATGATCGGTCATAAATTGGCAATCGAGCAAGGCATATCCTGCGCGCTGCATCAAGGCGACCAGCCATGCCAGCGCGACCTTGCTGGCATTGTCCGCGCGCGAAAACATGCTCTCGCCGCAAAACACGCGGTCAAAACACACGCCATATAGTCCGCCAACCAATGCGCC
>JALZVZ010000213.1 GCA_023299945.1 Altererythrobacter sp.
TCCCTGATCAAACCGCCGCGCTCGCGCCTTGGCCCTGTGACAGCGAAAGAGCGCGCGATCATCCAATCGATCAGCCCTGTCGAGGGTAAGTATGACGAAGCAATCGACCGTGAAAGCGCCGAAGAAGTGCTCGCAGGAAAAGCCGCCGATGCGGCGGAAACTGCCGTAGAAGTTGAAGAAAAAGGCGAGGAAGAAGTCCGTAAGCGCCCCCGCAAAACCAAAAGCATGTGGGAAAAGGCAATGGGCCGCGGCATGAAAGTGGCCGCCGGTTCTGCCGCTGGCATGGCCGCTGCCGCAGTGCTGGGCAAGAAAAGCCGCGCCAATCCGATGCGTTCTGCCGCAACCTCTGCAGTCGGTTCCATCGCAACTGATTTGGCTGGGCCTGTGGCTGGGCGGTTTGTGCGTAATCTGATTGGCGGATTGATGCGGTAAACCAGAAATTGAGACAGCTTGGCCCCTTTTTCTTTGCAGCAATACTTGCAGGCTGCGCTCAAAATAATGAGCCGATTGCTACAGCTAATGCTACCATTGAGGAGAGCTTAGCCGCTGAAGCCTTGTCGGGAGCGTATGTGGTTACGCGGGTCAACGGAACAAAAGCACTCTCGTCATTTGGTCTCAATATCTGGCAAGGTTCATTCGGCGGTGACGATGGCTGCAACAGCTATTTTGGAACTGGCTTTGGCTATCGGGGCACCTATTATACCGGCGTTGCAGGCAGCACATTGGTCGGCTGCATCGGCTCCGATCGCGAAACAAAGCAAAGACTGGAGCAAGGCAATCTTGTGGCTGGTGTCATGCTAAGCAAGCCGACGGTCGAAAATTTAGGAGAGGGGCGGTACCGGCTTTCTACCGGCTCGAGTGAGATCATTATCAAGAGCGATCGGAGCGTATCGCCCCAAGCTCCAGCCGACCGATCCATTCCATTGCCGGGTACATCGTGGGAAGCGTTTTTGCTCAATGGCAATCGAGCCGCCGTCGCCAAAACACTGGAAAATCAATATTTGCGCTTCGCAGATACGACATTCAGCGCGCGTTTTACTTGCCGCTATTTCTCGGGGAAATACACAGCGGATGGTGTGCGCCTCCAATTGAGTGAGGTGAAGATCGAACAACGCGGTGATTGCGACAGGGCGCAAGATGCAGAGGATGCCGCAATGCTCCAATTGCTGTCAGGTGAGCTTGGTTTCGTCGCCACAGAAAACGAAATTGTTCTCGGCTCCCCTAGCGGAACGCTTTCCGGTGACGATGAGCGAGAAGAGTATACAGTGCGCTAATGCATGTTAGCTGGCGATTGTCAGCACGTGGCTCTCAAATTTCAGCCGCGCGGGCATTTGGAAATCAAGCAAAGCCTCGCCGCCGCATGAGCGCAGCATGTCCTCGCATGATTTGCGGTCATCGCCGCTTAGTGTGCCCAAATAATCAAGCCCGCGCTGCAGCATCCAAAGGCTGAACGGCACGGCAATGCGCTGACCGGTCACGCCCTCAACGGTGAAATCGGCCATGCCAACCGCGCGCGGAATATCGGTGTCGGGATTGGCGGCAAGCCATTCGCCCAGCATTGCGGCAACCCGCTCAAGATAAGGCACATGCTCGCTCATCATGCGCGCCAAGACTGGCAGCAGCGTCTCTGGAATAGCATCGCCGTCCAAAAATTCGCCGGATTGCGGCGCTTTCACATCGACCATACGCCGCACCCATGCAGCCACATTGGGGGCCAATCGCTCCATAATCTCGCCTGAGGCCGGATCGCGGTAAAGATGCGCATATAATGGTCCGATCAGGCCCAAATCTCCGATCGATGGCCGCGTACCGAGCAGGAAGGGGTGAACCGCAAAATGCGCGTTCAGATCAGCGAGCAGGGTTTCATAGCTGGCCTCAATCGCCGGAATCGTGGCGTCGTTAATCCCGAGCATGGGCACAAAGCCGCGAAACGTAGAGCCGCGCTCCTTGCCAATTTCATATTGCTCTTGCGGCGTACCGTCCGGCAGAGCGGTTTTGCCAAATTCGCCGTAGACCCATTCCTCATTATAGTTCCAACGATAATGCATCGCAGGGATCACGAGCCATTCATCGCCAAAACATTCCAAGAGTAATGCGGCCCAGCGTTGGCGCGGACTGCTTGGATAGACGCTTGGTCCGCCAAGTTCCGCCTCCAAATGGTCAATGATGAGCGTTGTGTCCTGCAAGACTGCGCCGTCTTGGGTTTGGAAAACTGGGATCACTGGCCGCCCGACATTGGGGATGATCACATCGCGGTAGACATCCGGCGTGCTCAAAACTTCTGTGTAATCCACGCCTTTCCAATCGAGATAAGCGCGCAGCTTTCCGGAATATAGCGAGAGCGGCGCACCATAGAGTGTGGCGGTTTTGGCGGGTGTGGCGGTCAAATTAGGGTGTTCCTCATGTGGTAGAGACATCAAGCTTAAGCGCAAAAATCATATCTGTCAGTCTGTCTGTGTTGCGGGCAATCTGATCTCAGCACGTAGGCCGGTGATTGAGCCGCCCTCGATGCGATTTGCAAGGCTGAGCATGCCGCCATGTTGCTCCGCGATCGCGCGTGCAAGGGTAAGGCCCAGCCCCGCGCCGCCGGTGGCGCGGTTACGCGAGTTTTCGCCGCGCTGAAATGGTTCCAGCATATCGGCGATTGCATCATCAGGGATGCCAGGCCCGTCATCTTCCACCCGAAGGATGATTGCATCGCCTTCTACTATCAGCGACACTCTTGCCCTCTCGCCGTAACGCACCGCATTGCTGACCAGATTGCGCAGCGCCCGCTTTAGCCAAGTGACCTGCACCGCGTGGGAAATGCGCTGCGTCAACTCCAGCTCGACCGGATCGCCGAGGTCTTCAAATTCTTCGACCACGCTGGCGGTTAACGCGGCAAGGTCGGTCAGTTCTGCTTCTAACCCGCTGCGGCCAACGCGCGCCAGGCTGAGAATGTCATCAAGAGTATTGGTAATGTCCTCGATGCTGTCAGCCATCCGTGCGCGCTGCGTATCATCAGGCACGCTTTCGATCCGCACGCGCAGAGCGGCAAGCGGCGTTTTGAGGTCATGGCCAATCGCGCCAAGCATCACGTCTTTTTCATCAATCAAGGCGGCCACCCGCGCCTCCATGGCATTGTGCGCAGCAATGAGGCGGCGCATATCTTGCGGCCCACTTTCTTCAAGGCTAACGGCCTGATCAGGATTGCCAGAGAAGGCCTCAACACGGCTGGTAAGCGCGGCTAAGGGTCGCGTGATACGCCGCAAGATCAGGGCCAATAGGCCAAGCAAAACGGTAAATAGGACACCTGTTTGGAAGAGGATTCCTGGCAAAGGGCGCGGGCGATTATCTGGCAGACGAACACGGGCCTGAAGCCAGCGGGCAGATCCATCTTGCTGCACTGACGCCACGATAATTTCGTGCTGTGATCTGCGCGGGCGGTCGCTTTCAGACCCGCCAGAGGTAAGGCTGCGCGAAAATACCTGATCATCCTGCTGCGATCTCAGCACGACGTTTATAGCGGCATTCTGACCCCATTGCGGGTAGGCCGTTACTAGTTTTTCGCGAATTGGTTCTTTGAGCCCATCCACTTGCTTATCGCTCGGCGTGTTTTGGAGCTTGTCGGCAAAACGAAATTGGAAACGGCGCGAGATTCTGACTTCACGCCTTTCACGCCTTTCACCGCTTCTTTCGTTTCTGCTGGCTCTTCGCTCAGCACGCTCCGATGATTGCGCGTGAAAACTGCCTATCTCGATCCGGTTGACGATCCGTTCAGCAATACTGTCGAGGCGCCGTTGCTCGGCCGCGCGGTAGAGCAGACTGGCGGAGATTATTTGCGCGATCAGCAGTGCGATGGCTGCTGCTAGCAGGGTCTGCCCCATTAGGCTCTTGGGCAAAAACCGGGTCATTGTGGGGTCTCAGAATGGGTCCGCGTGACATCTGCGGCAAATTGGTACCCGCCACCGCGAACGGTAAGGATGAATTGCGGGTTACGGCTGTCTGCCTCAATTTTGCGGCGCAGGCGACTGACTTGATTGTCTACGGCGCGGTCAAACAAATGCGCTGTGCGGCCCTGTACTTTGTCGAGCAAAGAATCGCGGTCCAGCACTTGGCGCGGGTGTTCCAGGAACGCGCTTAACAAGCGGAACTCTGCGGTTGAAATGGGCACACCTGCACCGTCTGGATTGGTGAGGCGGCGCTTTAAGGGATTAAGTGTCCAGCCTTCAAAGCTATAATTCATGTCTTGATCGGATGCAGGCGTCTCGCCCGGGCCAGCGCGCCGCATAACTGAGCGGATGCGGGCCACAAGCTCGCGCGGCTCAAAGGGCTTTACGACATAATCATCTGCGCCCATTTCCAGGCCGACAATCCGATCGGTTGCCTCGCCGCGCGCTGTCAGCAGGATAACGGGGACTTTGTGGGTTTCGATCAAATGCCGGCTTAGCGACAATCCATCTTCGCCCGGCATCATAATATCGAGCAGGACCAAATCGGCGGACTGGCTGGCCAAAATGCTGCGTGCCTTTGCAGCGTTTTCAACTTGCGTAACGGCGAACCCCTGACCGGTAAGATACTCGGCCAGAGGTTCACGCAATGTCGCTTCATCGTCGACCAGCAGAATAGAAGGGGGCGCAGCGTCGGTCATATTCACAATGTCTTTCGCTACGCCCTTTTCCAGTGTTTGGTCTTAGTTTGTTGGTGCAGGACCGCGACGTTCACCGCCACGTTTGCCGCCGCGTTCGCCCTTAGATGCGCGGCGCGTTTCCTTGGCGGCCTTGCGTTCTTCCTCGGTAATGGTGCCGGAACCATCTGTGTCGACCTTGGCAAAACGAGCGGCCACTGCGGCATCAAATTCTTCGCGCGAAACGGCATTGTCACCATTTGTGTCAGCCCGTTTCATCATCGCCATACCGCCGCTGTGTTTACCACGCATTCCTTTGCCGTCGCCGCGTTTGCCTCCGCGCTTGCCTTTAGCGCCATCACGGCCGCCGCTGCGTTCTTTGGTCATTTCGCGCCCTGCGTCCATTTCAGCCTGTGAAATGCCGCCGCTGCCGTCGGTGTCCAGCTTGGTAAAGCGTTCCGCTTGGCGGGTCGCACGGCGTTCGCTGCGGTCACCTGCACTTGCGCCACGGTGCTCAGATCGTTCAGCTTTGCGAGCGTCGCGGGCTGCGGTTATCTCTGCTTGGCTGAGCTCGCCATTGCCGTTTGTATCGGTTTTGGCGAAGCGTTCTGCCTTCTTGGCGGCGCGGTCATCAGCATTGAGAATGCCATTTCCGTCTGCATCCATTTTGACAAAGCGTGCATCTGAATGGGCTTTGCTTTCAACCATGGTGATAATACCGTTGCCATCAGCGTCAGCTTTCATTTTGCCGCCATGGTGGGCTGCAATGCCAGCTGTTGCGCCAGCTAAGGCGAGGGCTGCGGCCGAAAGGGTAAGGGTCAATTTCTTTTTCATGTGTTAGGCTCCATCAAGCGGGGTTGGTATAGGTGAACTGCGGCGACAGTGCCAGTACGAAGGGGGAGGTTTCGTATGGGAGTGGTTAGCAATGCCACCGCAGTTCGTATTGACCGTTATAGGGCCTGTATGTCGCAGGATTATCCCGACATCGCGGAGATTTGTCGCGAAGTGTATCAGGATGGCGCCGCCGTTCATCTGACTGAAAAGTTGGGCGCTTTTTTGTGACTATCTAGGGCCGAATGTCTAGGC
>JALZVZ010000214.1 GCA_023299945.1 Altererythrobacter sp.
GGACCGATTTTCTAACAAGGATATATTTTATGCCACGCATTAAACGCGGCGTCACCACACGCCAGAAACACAAACGGTTACTCGATCAGGCCAAAGGCTATCGCGGTCGCCGTAAAAACACCATTCGCATCGCGCGTCAGGCCGTCGAAAAAGCCGGCCAATATGCGTACCGTGACCGTAAGATCAAAAAGCGGACCTTCCGCGGTATCTGGATCCAACGGATCAATGCTGCTGTTCGCGCTGAAGGCATGACATACTCACAATTCATGCATGGCGTGAAATTGGCGGGTATCGAGCTGGACCGCAAAGTTATGGCCGATCTTGCCATGAACGAAGACGCAGCGTTCAAAACGATTATTGCACAAGCGAAAGCGGCGCTGCCAGCTTAAGTCTTGCGACAGATCGCAGTGGGGTTTTCCTACACTGCCATAATATGCCAAACGGCGCGGGTGTTCTGATTTCAGCCACTTGCGCCGTTTGCAATTGTAATTCCCCGCCATTTTTGCCACACAGCCCAAATGGGTGGGACTTCGAAAATTGACGGTATTACTCCGGCTGCGCTCAGCGCGCCGGAGCACACGATGCGCAGTGAGTTTTGGCAGCCGCCAGAAGAATTCGATGGCTGCTTCACAAGCTTCTACCAATTCGATCTTGAAGTTCCCTGCGGCGGGCGCGTCCACGATTATCTCCAGCCAGAATGGGGAGGGTTGCGGTTCTTTGCTGGACAGCCGCCGATTTCAACTTTGGGCGACTATTCGATTGATGATGCACGCTTCGTCGCCACCGGGCCCAGCTCTTTGCCCAGCTCATTTAAGGTCGGCACAGCGCGGATGTGGGGCGTCGGATTGCTGCCACTGGGCTGGTCGCGCTTTATGGATGTGCCTGCGAGCGAGCTTGCCAACCTAGGCACCAATGGCGAAAGCCACCCCGCATTTCAGAAGTTCTCCGGGCTGTGCGAGGTGTTATGCGATGCCTCTGTTAGCAAGGAGCAGCAATTTGATGCGCTGACCCAGTTTATGCGCGCCGCGATGCGCCCCAATCGCGATGAACCCAAAATCATGCGGGTTCACCATGCCTTGCTGAATGCTAAGCTTACCAGCGTGAGCGAATTTGCCAGTGAAGTCGCCATGAGCACGCGCACGTTGGAGCGGGTTTGCATCCGTTATTTCGGCTTTCCGCCAAAGCTGCTGATGCGCCGCCAACGATTTATGCGGAGCCTGACCAGTTTCATGCTCCATGCAGGCGCAAATTGGACCGAGGCGATGGATGAGCATTACCACGATCAAGCCCATTTCAGCCGCGAATTTCGCGAATTTATGACGATGAACCCCACTGAATATGCGGCGCTGGATCATCCAATCTTGGCGAGTTTTATGGAAGCGCGCGCGCGGCTGTGGGGATCGGCGGCACAGACCTTGGACAAGCCGGAGCGCTAGAACCGCGATACGGCGGCAGCAGCGCAGCGGGTTACAGCCTCAAATACAGCTTTGCCTTGCGCGCCAAGCCGCGCTAGTGCCGCCTTTCCAAAACGCCTAAAACTGCCCCAAAAGCACCTGCGAATGAATTGCCCGTTATGACCGATTTGACCGACCAAAAAACCGCCGCGCTCGCCGCTATTAATGCCGCTGATACGCTGGATGCATTGGAGGAGCAGCGCGTGGCTGCTTTGGGCAAAAAGGGCTGGGTGTCGCTTGCACTGAAAACATTGGGCGGGATGAGCCCAGAAGAGCGCACGCAGGCCGCCCCTGCGATCCAAGCGACACGCGGCGAAGTGGCAGATGCTATTGCCTCACGCAAAGCGGCTTTGGAAAGCGCAGCTCTTGCGCAAAAGCTGGCGTCTGAAACACTTGATCTGACTTTGCCTGCGCCAGCTACAAAGCGCGGCAGTGTCCACCCCGTAAGCCAAGTGATGGACGAGCTGGCCGAGATTTTTGCAGACCTTGGTTTCTCGGTCGCAACCGGTCCTGAGATTGAGGATGATTGGCACAATTTCACCGCGCTCAATATGGATGAAAGCCATCCTGCGCGCGCGATGCATGACACGTTTTACTTCCCGGACACCAATTCAGACGGGAACAAAATGCTCTTGAGGACGCACACTTCGCCGGTGCAAATCAGAGCCATGAAAGCGGATGGCGCGCCCATTCGCATCATTGCGCCAGGCCGTGTCTATCGCAGCGATAGCGATGCGACCCACACGCCCATGTTTCATCAGGTGGAGGGGCTTGTGATCGACAAGGACATTCACCTTGGCCATTTGAAATGGACGCTGGAAACTTTCCTCAAAGCGTTTTTCGAGCGCGAGGATATCGTCCTGCGCCTGCGTCCATCCTACTTCCCGTTCACCGAGCCGTCGGTCGAAGTCGATGTCGGATATGCCAATACGGGCGGTCGCCGCGTTGTCGGCGGATCGGGCGATGATGAGGGCCATGATTGGATGGAACTCTTGGGTAGCGGCATGGTCAATCGCCGCGTGCTGGAATCCGCTGGAGTGGACCCAGACGAATATCAAGGCTTTGCATTTGGCGTGGGCGTCGACCGCCTCGCCATGCTGAAATACGGCATGGATGATTTGCGCGCCTTCTTTGATGGAGACGCGCGCTGGCTGTCGCATTATGGGTTCTCGCCATATGATCAGCCGACCCTTTCCGCAGGCGTAGGAGTGAAACCATGAAATTTTCGCTCACATGGCTGAAAGACCATCTCGAAACATCAGCGACCCTCACCGAAATCACCGATTGCCTGAACGCGACCGGGCTTGAGGTGGAGGGCGTCGAAGATCCGGCTCAGCGCCTCGCCGGATTTACCGTGGCCGAGGTTCTGACGGCGGAAAAGCACCCTGATGCGGATAAGCTTCAAGTGCTGACCGTGGACACAGGAACAGGCGCTCCGCTTCAGGTTGTATGCGGCGCGCCCAATGCGCGGGCCGGTATGAAGGGCGTGCTGGGCCAGCCCGGCGCGGTGGTCCCTTCCAATGGCATGCAGCTGAAAAAAAGCGCCATTCGCGGCGTTGAAAGCAATGGCATGATGTGCAGTGTGCGCGAGCTGGAATTGGGCGATGATCACGATGGGATCATCGAATTGCCATCCGATGCGCCCGCCGGTCATAGCTTTGCCGATTATCACGGTTCATCGCCAATCATTGATGTGGCGATTACGCCCAACCGCCCCGATTGCATGGGCGTCTACGGCATCGCCCGCGATTTGGCAGCCGCCGGTTTGGGTACTTTGAAGCCGATTGCTTTTCCGAAGTTTACCGCGTCAGGCGCGTGTTCGGCGCAAATCCGCACGGATGATCCAGAGGGTTGTCCGGCGTTCTATGGCCGCGTGATTACCGGTGTTAAAAATGGCGCATCGCCTGATTGGCTCCAGCAACGGCTGGCAAGCGCGGGGCAAAAGCCGATTTCGCTGCTGGTCGATCTGACGAATTATCTGATGCTGGCTTACGGGCGTCCGGCGCATGCCTATGATTTGACGAAGCTGACGGGTGCAGTGGTTGCTCGGCGCGCACAGAATGGCGAACAGATCACAGCGCTGAACGAGAAGATCTACACGCTGGATGACAGCATGATTGTGATTGCCGATGATAATGGCGTGCACGATGTTGCAGGGATCATGGGCGGTTTGGAATCGGGTTGCTCGGCCGACACGACAGATGTCCTGCTAGAGATTGCCTATTTTAACCCAGCGCAAATTGGCGTGACGGGCCGCAAGCTTGGCCTAGCCTCCGATGCGCGCACACGGTTTGAGCGCGGCGTTGATCCGGCGTTTTTGGATGATGGGCTGGACTTGCTAACCGGCTTGATCGTCGAGCTGGGCGGCGGAAGTGCATCAGAAGTATTGCGTGCCGGTTCGCCTCCATCGGATGCGAAAGTGGTGGCGTTTGATCCGGCTTTGACCGCGTCTTTGGGCGGGGTTGATGTCGCCGCAGATGAGCAGCGCCGTATCTTGGAAAGCCTTGGATTTACGGTTGGCGCGGATTGGCAAGTTGTCTGTCCGCTTCGCCGCCACGATATTGAAGGGCCAGCCGATCTGGTTGAAGAAGTCGTGCGCATTCACGGCCTTGATAATGTCGCCAGTGTGGCTTTGCCGCGAGCAGAAGGTGTGGCGCGTCCAACCGCATCACCTGCACAGAAATTGGAGCGCAAATTGCGCCGCGCCGCCGCAGGGGCTGGGCTGGATGAAGCGATCACTTGGTCGTTTATTTCTGAAAGCGAAGCTGCGCATGTTGGAGGAGGGGCTTGGAGCCTCGACAATCCGATTTCAGAAGACATGAAAGTCATGCGGCCATCGCTGCTGCCCGGCTTGCTGTCGGCGGTTAAGCGCAATGTTGATCGCGGCGCATCCAGCTTGCAATTGTTTGAAATTGGGCGGCGCTATTTGGCGGATGGTGAGCATCCTACGCTGGTCGCCGTGATGGCTGGCGAGAAGACTGCGCGCGGTTGGGCAGACGGTAAGCCTAAACATTTCGATGCTTTTGATGCCAAAGCCATGTGCCTGCAATTGCTAGAGGCGGCGGGCGCTCCGGTGCAAAAATTGATGGTAATGCCGGTCGATGATGGGGCAGATATTTATCACCCCGGCCAGTCGGCGAGCCTGCGGCTTGGCCCCAAGAACCAGCTTGCCAGCTTTGGCGCTATTCATCCCGCCTTGCTTGATGCGTTTGATATTGGCGTGCCGGTTGTGGCGCTCGGCATTCACTTGGATGCGATCCCAGCACCCAAGGCGAAGAAAAGCGCATCACCTAGCTTTGCGCGCGCGCAATATAGCCCGCCAGCATTGCAATCTGTGACCCGCGACTTTGCTTTCCTCGTGCCTGCTGATCTGCCCGCCGGTGATTTGCTGCGCAGCGTTAAAGGCGCGGACAAAGTAAACATTACAGACGCCCGCGTTTTCGATGTGTTCGCAGGGCAAGGGGTTCCTGAAGGGCAAAAGTCGGTGGCAGTTGAAGTCACTTTGCAGCCGCAGGAAAAGAGCTTCAAAGATGCTGAGTTAAAGGTGATTTCCGATGCCGTGATTGCTGCGGCGGAAAAGCAAGGAGCAAGCCTGCGCGGATAAGCGCGGCAACTCATCCTGATGTCCAATCCCACAAACTCACGCCGTACTTTTGCGATTATCTCTCACCCGGATGCTGGTAAAACCACGCTGACGGAGAAACTGCTTTTGCAAGGCGGGGCGATCCATTTGGCGGGCGAGGTAAAGGCGCGCGG
>JALZVZ010000215.1 GCA_023299945.1 Altererythrobacter sp.
ATGCCGCCAACATCATCGCTGCTTTGCACCGCGAGATAGGCGCTGCCGCACCAACGGCGGCACATTTCGCAATGGCATGCCTCAAGATGCGGCTTTGATGGAACCATTGTGATCGTCACAGCGCCGCAAAGGCAGTGTCCAGAAAGCTTTGGTCCAGAATATGAAGTGTCGCTCATCATGCTTCTCGCTTTGTTGCCCCGGATTTTGCAGCGCTATCTTAGCCTCCATTCTAGGGATAATCCACTGTTAGGCCATAGCTTACCATTTGTATGGACTCGCCAAATGGTGAGCACATGTTTAGAGTTGACGTCATGACGTTGAATACCACCTGCACGGCTATTCTTGCCGCCGCCTTTTCCTTGGCCGGATGCACAGGTTCTGATGAAGAAATCGTCACAGCTTTTGATGGAATTGAGCCGCGCGAAGTGGTCACTTTGAGCGGTACGGAACCGTTCTGGAATGCCACCGTTCAAGGCGCCGAGCTAACCTACACTACGCCGGAAAACTTGAGCGGAACCACCACGCAAGTTACTCGTTTTGCAGGCAATGGCGGACTTAGTTTTGCGGGCACATTGGATGGTCAGGAATTAAGCGCCATGGTCACTCCGGGCGAGTGCAGTGATGGGATGAGCGAGGCGATTTATCCTTTTACCGCAACGGTCCAATTGGGCGATGCGCTGCTCACCGGATGCGCTTACACAGACAGACAGCCCCATAGTGATCCCGAACCCTCAGCACAGGCGGGATCTGAACCAATAGAAGAAGAGCCAGCATGAATGATAACAGCCTTGGGCCAGCCAAAGATCAGAAGATTTGGCGGCGGTTCTTTTACGCTGCTGCAACCTTCAATTTCCTGATCGGATTGGCGGGAATGTTAATCCCGGAATCGACACTGGATGGGCGTATGATTGGCGTGCTCGTCTTTGCCTTTGGCGTGATTTATTGGCTTGTGGCGCGCGATCCCATTCGCTTTGCGCCCGTGCTTTGGGCAGGCGTTATTGGCAAGCTTGGCGTTGTTGGCCTGCTCGGCCCACGTACATTTATAGACGGCGGAGAGCCAATATTGCTGGTTGTTCTGGCAGGTGATTTGCTGTTCGCATTGGGCTTTCTTGCCTATCTGTTTAACCGCGATGAAGCGGGTGAAGATACAATTTAGACACGCAATTCGGGGAGTGCGACAATGGGATTGACCGGCCAATGCCTATGCGGCGATGTGAGTTACACCGTCAGCGCCGAGCCGCTGATGTGCGTCACCTGCCATTGTAAAAATTGCCAGCGCCAGGCGGGCAGTGCTTTGTCGATTATCATCGGTGTTCCCGAAGACAGCGTTGCAATCACTGGCGAGGTAAAAACCTACAATGACACAGGTGATACCGGCGCGACCGTTCGGCGGCAGTTCTGTCCCAATTGCGGCTCGCCTGTGTTCACGCGGCTCCAGCATGAGGGCGCGCCCCTGTTTATCAAAGCGGGCACTTTGGATGATACATCCAGCTTAAAGCCGCAATTTCATTGCTACACCAAAAGCGCGCAAAGCTGGGTTGAGCTGGGCGATCTGCCGCAATTTGAAACGGTGCCAGACGGGCTTTAATTGGCAGAGCGGGTTTGTGAGTTAACCTCGGCGCGTTCCAATTCCTTGCCAATATTTCCCGTCAGCCAGCAAAACCACATTTTGAAATCCGCCAATAGCGACCACAGCGGATAGGTGAATGTTGCAGGCCGGTTCTTCTCAACCGTGAAATGCGCCAGCCATGCAAAGAAATACCCTGCCAGCGGCATTGCCAATAGCCACAGCCATGCCCCGCTAATCGTAGCAAAGATTGCTATCGCCACCACCAGCGTGGTGCCAATATAATGCAAAGCGCGTGTGCGCGGCAGGCTGTGCTCGGCCAAATAAAAGGGCCAAAATTCCGCAAAGCTGGTGTAAGTCTTGGTTTCCGATTGGGTCATATATGCCGCTTAGAAAAGTCCTGGAACTTCATATTGTGCAGATGTCGGGCGCTCTGGGCGCAGTGGCTCGCGAACGGTGCGCACGCTTTGTGTGGTTCGCGTTGTCCCGCCGGTAATAGGTGTGCAGGTTCGCCCGCCGAGGAAGTCCAATGCGCGCGCAATTGAACTTTCTGATGGATCACCAAACGGTGTAAATATGTCATCTGCGGCTTGGCACGTGTTTGGCATCACACTGGCAAGCCCAGTGAAGTAATCGCCATTTCCGTCAGCATTGAGCGTCTGGAAGGTGACGGCACGGATCCTTAAATCACATTCGGCAAGGTCGAAGCCGAACTGGCCAACCGGCTTGCCCGAAGTGTTTGAACCAACCAACGCCATGCCATCGCCGACATAAGGGATCATGGAATTGGTCACAAGCTCGCTAGCGGAGGCGGTGCTGCCCGTGCCAATCACAGCAATCTTTGTGGGCTGAATTGCGTTCAATTCATTTTGGAACAGTTCGGTCGAGTTTTCCGAAGATTTTGACGCGCGCAATACGGTTTCGCTCCAAACCTGCCCAATCCGTCCAGCGCCCATGAGGTCGCCCATCGTATCTGCAACGCTTACCAATCCGCCGCCATTATATCGCAAATCAAGGATCAGTTCGGAAACGCCTTCTTGCCGGAATTCGGCGAATGCGTCGCGCAGCTGATCAGCAGCATCTGATACAATAAAAGTGCGTAGGTTGAGATAGCCGACTTTCTTGCCTCCATCATCAAGGATGAGAGTGCCATAACGATCAGAGATTGGATCAAGCGCAAAATCGGTCTTGGTAATTGCTAGCTCGCTTGTGACGCCTTCTAATGTGACGAAACGCAGCACACGGGTCACACCAGCATCGGCAGGGCCAAGCGCATTGATCACAGCTTGCGGCCCGCCCGAAGCCAATAGCGATGCCACCGTTTGCAGGTTTGAGCTATCGATGCCGATAGCCAAAAGCTCTGTGCCGCGGTCCATGCCCGCTGCAAAACCAGGGGCCGTTTCAAAGGACTCGAGTAGAAAAACGCGGTTATTGGCCGTGTCATAAGCGAGGCGAATTCCAAAACCGGCGCTAGAGCCTGAATTGATTAGCTCGTTCTCTTCTTGAATTGAGGTGGCAAAGGTAAAGCCTTTGTCTACCGACTGCGCGCGTGCTGGTGCCACTCGCGCATCGAGGTATGATTGAACGTCTGTGAAACTGGCTGCATTGACCGCATTGTCGAGCAGATCGGGAAAGAGGTACCATTCGTTGAGCACATCATTGGCAAAGTTAATTTGTTGAGAGGCTGAGCATGCGTCGGTGCCGCTTGTGCCGCCAGAGCTGCCGCCGCCACCAGCGGTAATCGGATTGCTGGAGCCCTCACCTCCGCAAGCCACAAGCGCAAAGGCGAGGGCGGTAGACAGGGCGCCTCGGGCATATAAGGTGGGGCGAGCAAAACGGGTGGCGGTCATTGTCGAGAATCTCCCAAAACGGCGGGTGTGCGCCGCTCAATAGTGGCGAATTACTCCCACAAAGGATTGCGCAGGGTCAATGCACAAACGTCCGCAGGCATCGAATTCGCTCCATTTTGGAGTTATTTTGCAAGATTTACGGACAGTTTACGGGGAAAACTGCTCAAAACGCCCTTGGTGCACCTCGTAAGCGCAGTTTTTAGCGCCTAGCTTATAAATGAGAACAAAGAGGATAGATTGTAACACTATGAGCGTGCCCGACTGGCTCCAATCTGCTTTACCCACTGCCGCGCAGCATGCCGGATTGGCTGTCTGCGCGCTGGGTGATGCCCGCAGTTTTGAACGCGGAGGCCTGAAATTAACCAGCCCAGCTTTTGCTGCTGGCGAGGAATTGGACCCCTGCTTTACCGCCGATGAGGAGGACGCTGTTGCGCCGCCATTGGAATGGAGCGCGCCGCCGCCTGGCGCGCAAGAAATCGTTATTATCGTCGAGGATGCAACAGACACCTCGGCTGAGCCAAAATGCCATTGGCTCGTATGGGGGCTGCCTGGGCAGCGCGGCAAAATTCTCGAAGGGGAAGCGCCGCCGCGCTCCGGCAAAAACGCCAAGGGCAATTCAGAATGGCTATTGCCCGAATTGCCTGCCGGTGAAACCCACACATTTGTATTCCAACTTTTCGCGCTCGATCTGCCATTGACCCTCATGCCGGGGGCCTCACGGAAAAAACTGATCGCGGAAGTGGAGGGGCATGTCATGGCCAGCTCAGTGCTGGTCGCCCAATACACCTCGTCGCCTGAAGAAGAGGGCGATTGGGATGACGAAGAAGACTGATTTAGTGTCAGAACATTGAAAGGAAAATACTATGGCTGGCAAAAACAACGCGCTGCAAAAGCCCGTAACTCTTACAGGCGATCTTGAGAACGTAATCGGCAAAGGTCCTATGACCCGCGCTGAAGTGACCTCAAAGATCTGGGTCTATATCAAGGCGAACAACCTGCAAGATGCCAAAGACAAGCGTCAGATCAATCCTGATGCGAAATTGAGCGCAGTGATCGGTAAAGACCAGATCTCTATGTTCAAGATGACGGCTGCGGTGTCTAAGCACCTCACCTAAGTCTAGTCATTGTGACTTCGAAAGGGCCGGCGGCGCGTTTTAGCGTTCCGCCGGCTCTTCACGTTTGGTTGCTTAGGTTGTTTCGCGTCGCTTAAATGGCCAGTCCACAGCGCCGCTTACCCATAAGGCCAGCCAGATAAAGATCGGCTGCGCGATCATGCGCGGGATATGATAGGCTAGGCCTGCTCCATCGCTCATCGCCCAACCCACTGTTTCGCTGTCCATCATCAAATGGTTGATATTGGCAGGCCATACGCACAGCGCATATAGAGCAAGCCCAATTCCGCCCGCTTTGCGCAGAGGCGTTGAGAATGGCTGGAGCAGGGCAATCGCGCCAGCAATCTCGGCGATGCCTGTCCAGTAAACCACCGCTTCCGGGAATGGCACCCAATCCGGCGTGATCGCCAAAAAGCTGGCAGGTGCCACGACATGAGCATAGCCCGCATAAGCGTATAACACTGCAAGAAGCACGCATAATGCGATACGGATATACCAACTAAGAGTGCGCTCGTTCTGCCGGTCGGTTGGGTGTTTAGTATGGGCTAGATTTGTCATAGCATCGCGTTACACTCAGATTCGATAAACGACAAACATGCTGGAGAATGAAATATGAAAACTGCTGCCCTGTTTGCCTCCAGTTGCTTAATCGCTGGATTGTTCGTTTCCGCTCCGCTCAGCGCGCAGGAGACTGAGGGTGAAAACCTCGCGGCGCCCGGAGCTGAAGTGACAGCGCCGACAATGACTGCGGAGCAAGCAACCGCTATGGCCGCTTTAAAGGCAGCGCCCGTGTTCGACGGGCATAATGATGTGCCGTTCCAATTGCGCGGGCGGTTCGACAATCAAATTAATGCGCTCGACTTTAATGACACCACAGGGACGGGCGAGACCCATCCCGCAGGCCGCGTCATGCACACCGATTTGGCGCGGCTGAAAACCGGCATGGTTGGAGCGCAATATTGGTCGGTCTATGTCCCTGCGTCCTTGGATGAACCCGAAGCCGTCGTGATGACAATGGAGCAGATCGACGTCACCAAACGCTTGATCGCGCGCTATCCTGAAACTCTGCAATTGGCGCTGACCGCTGATGAGGTGGAAAGCGCCGTACGCGAAGGCAAGATCGCGTCGATGATAGGGATGGAAGGCGGACATTCCATCGGCTCCAGCCTTGGGGTGTTGCGGCAAATGTATGATTTAGGCGCGCGTTATATGACGCTGACCCATTCCAAAAACACCCCTTGGGCAGACAGTGCGACAGACGCGCCACAGCATAATGGGCTCACCGATTTTGGCCGTGCGATGATCCAAGAAATGAACCGCATCGGCATGCAAGTTGATCTCAGCCATGTCAGTGAAAAAACGATGATGGATGTGCTGGATACGGCTAAGGCTCCGGTGATTTTCAGCCATTCCGGCGCCCGCGCGATCAATGGCCATGCGCGCAATGTGCCCGATAGCGTGCTTGCGCGCCTGCCCGAAAATGGCGGGGTTGTGATGGTGGTCGGCCTGCCCGGCTTCTTGAGTGAAGATATGCGCCAATGGTATTCGCAGCGGCAGGCGGAAATCGCCCGGCTTGAGGCGCTCTATCAAGGGCAACCTGAGCTGGTTACCTCAAGAGTGGAAAAATGGGATGCAGCCAATCCTGATCCCACCGCGACGATCTCCGACATGGCCGATCATATTGACCATATTCGCGAGGTGGCGGGCGTGGAATATATTGGCATTGGCGGGGATTATGACGGCATGCCAACGGGGCCTGAAGGGATGGAGGATGTCACCGGCTATCCGGCTCTCTTCACCGAATTGGCGCGCCGCGGTTATTCGCAAGTCGAACTAGAACTGATCGCGTTTCACAACGCTATGCGAGCCCTTCGCGAGGCAGAGAAATATGCGGCCAGTCAGCGCGGAGCGTCTCCTATTGAAGTGCTTATTGACCGCGAGGATTGATTAGCCGGCAAGCGAAGGAATGATCCACGCCAGTGACATTGCGGAAATGGCAAGCGCTAGTCCAAGCCCCAGAGCGATAGGGGTTTGGCCCTCGTTGTCGCATGCGCATGCTGCTGATTGACTGATCGATTGTGTGTTTAGATCGTGTTGCATGTTTTGTCTCCTTGGTTGCTAGGTAATTCGCAACCGAGGGGCAAAAGGTTACACGCCAAGCGCGCTTCACGCGGTAGTGCCAATATCCAAACGCTCTTAATGTTAGTCGCGCAAAAGCTCGTTAATGCCGGTTTTGCTGCGCGTTTGTGCATCCACGGTTTTCACGATTACGGCGCAGGCTAGCGATGGTCCGCCGTTTGGATCAGGCAATGTGCCCGGTACAACGACCGAGTAAGGTGGCAGCTCGCCACGTGTGATATTGCCGGTCGCGCGGTCTACGATCTTGGTCGATTGGGTGATGAACACGCCCATCGCCACAACGCAGCCTTCTCCAACGATCACACCTTCAACGATTTCAGAACGCGCACCGATAAAGCAATTGTCGCCAATGATCGTCGGGTTGGCCTGCATCGGTTCCAGCACGCCGCCAATGCCTGTGCCCGCAGAAATGTGGCAATTCTTGCCAATCTGCGCGCAGCTTCCGATCGAGCCCCAAGTGTCGACCATGGTGCCCTCGCCAACATAGGCGCCAATGTTCACAAAGCTGGGCATCAATACGCAGTTCTTGCCTATGTAAGAGCCTGCACGCGCGATCGCGCCGGGCACAACGCGAAAGCCAGCCTCAGCAAAGCGTTTTGCATCCCAACCGGCAAATTTGCTCGGCACTTTATCAAAGGCTGGCGCGCCCGCACTCCCGCCATCCATCAGAACATTTTCATTGAGGCGGAATGAGAGCAGCACGGCCTTCTTTAGCCATTGATTGACATGCCAACCGCCATTGCCATCAGGCTCAGCCACGCGGCCTGTGCCGCTGTCGAGCATGGCGAGCGCTTGATCCACCGCTGCGCGAACGTCGCTGCTGTCCGGGGTGACGCTGTCGCGGTTGTCCCAAGCGTTTTCGATTTGCTGTTCAAGCGCTGCTGTCATGATGTCGTCCCACTCGCTGTTGGCGTTTTGGATTGAATTGTCTGAAGGCGCTGCTAGCGCCGCCAGCCCACCGCGGCAAGTGCTCAGGATGCATCATCTGGATGGTCCAAATTCAGACGAGACTAATCAGATGCCTCCATTATGGTTCTAAACGCTTGCCAGCCGTTACGTGATACACCTATTTACTTATCGCTTGCGGCGGGGTTCATCTTGCTGCGGATAAAGGTTTTTGAATCGGTATGAGTAATTCTAAGAGCGGGCATTCTAAAAGCGGTTTGAGGCGCATTTTCCGAGCGCAAATATTAAGCGCAGTATCAGCATGCGTACTGGTAACGGCTTGCGGCGGTGGTGGGGGCGGTGCGCCTGTCGTTAGCGCGCCTGCGCCTGCACCGACACCAACCCCGAC
>JALZVZ010000216.1 GCA_023299945.1 Altererythrobacter sp.
CTAGTGCCGTTCTCAGTCGGAACGATTTCGACCAATACGTCGCCCGCGATAAGGTGCACGCATTCTTCTTCCCAATAGCCGAATGCTTTTCCATTGCGGTAAATTCGCAGACCCTTACCGCCCGAACTAATCTCTTCGATTGTCCTGCCGCATTCACCCTCGGTCACTTCACGCTCAACCAGTTGCACGCGGCCAGAGATTGAGGCGAGGTCTGCTAGATAGTCAGCAATATGCGCCCCCTTGGCGCTGCCTGCGAGGAGCAGACCGGTAAAGCGCACCGGGTTGATGACATTGTTCGCGCCAGCCTGACGCGCCAAAATCTCATTATCATCAGCGCGCACGACGACGCTGATCGGAACATCGGGGGCCAAATGCCGCACGGTCAGCACGATCAGGATGGACGTGTCATCGCGTCCAGCAGAAACCAGGACGTTCTGTGCTTGCTCAATCCGTACCGCCTCCAATGTGCTGTCACGCGTTGCATCGGCCGCCATAATATTGACGCCCAGTTTTTCGGCATTGGCCAAGCGGTCCTCGCTGGGATCAACCACGACAATATCGGCAGGGTCGGTGCCGCGTTGGATGAGCTCTTCGACACTTTCGGAGCCGGATACGCCGTAGCCTAAGACTACGATGTGGTTGGAAAGATTATCCTGAATGCGGTTCATGCGGAACTTCTCCCAGCTGCGTTTGATGATGAAATTATAGGCGGTGCCGACAAAGATGAAGAAGACGGCGAAACGAATGGGCGTGACGATGACAGCTTCGACGAGCCGCGCCTTATCGCTGATTGGGGTAATATCGCCAAAGCCAGTGGTGGTGATCGAGATCATCGTGAAATAGACCACGTCAAGGAAGCTGACATGGCCATCGACGCTATCGCGCAGGCCTTCGCGGTCAAACCAATGAATGGCAACCACAATGGAAATCAGCAGCAGCGCAAGACCGATGCGTATGCCCAGATCGCCCCAAACGGGTACTTTTACAGCCCGCCGTAGCGGCCGAAAGCGGCGCTTAACCTTTCGAGAAGCGTGGCCTTCGCTCATTTGTCAGCCCATTCTATCCTTGGTGCGTTCACTTGTTGAAACCTAGCGCGCCGGTAGCTTAGGGGCGGGGTCGATTTTCTTGCCATCTTTGCGGATTTGAAAGTGCAGTTCTGGACGGGTCGCGCCGCCTGCATCACCTGCAAGACCAATGCGCTCTCCGGATTTCACATATTCGCCTTCTTTGACGGTGACTTTGGAAAGGTGGCCATAGACGCTCTGATAGCCACCCGCGTGATCAATCATAACGACACGGCCGAAGCGGGTGGAGCTAGTGTTGACGACGCTAACAGTGCCGCCGGATGAGGCCCGAACCATATCGCCTGTGTTAACTGCAAAATCGATCCCATCATGACGGGGCCAAGCGCGCAGGACTTTTCCGTCATGGGGGCGTTTGAAATAAGGTGTTCGCGGCGCGATATTGCGGCTGGCGATGCGAACGGGTGTCTTGATTACTGCTGGAATGATCAGCTTCTGCCCCGCGCGCAGGCGATAAGGTTTGTCGATACCGTTGGCGATGGCGATATTGCTTTGCGGAACATTGTAACGTTCGGCAATACGAGAAAGCGCCTCTCCCGATTTGACAGTATGGCTGCGCTGGCGCGGGATCTGAAGCTTCTGCCCCTTTTGGACAGAATAGGGCTCCTGAAGCCCGTTCGCGATGGCGATGATCGATTTGTCGAGGCCCGCACGATTGGCGATGCCGTTCAGGCTTTCGCCTTCTTTTACAACATGGACGGTCTCGGTTTTGGGGTCCGACATGCCGAGCAACATTGGTGCGGCGGCCATCAGGCTTAGGGTCAATAAAGCGCGTTTCATGTTTCAAACCTTTCGGTCAAAGCGGGCAAGGCTTCGTGATGGGTCAGGTCCAGTTGCAATGGCGTCACAGAGATATACCCCTCGTCAATCGCTTCCAAATCAGTGCCGTGATCCAGCGTGTGCTCAATCGCATGTAGGCCGAACCAATAGTATTTATAGCCGCGTGGATCGCGCCCTTCAACCACGGAACCCCTTGAATAATCATGGAAACCTTGCCTTGTGACCCGTATCCCCTTGATCTGACTCGCCTTTAAGGGCGGAAAATTTATGTTAATTAAAGTGCGCGGCGTGTTTGGCGCGTCCAATAAAGGCGCAATAACCTTGGGAGCCCACTCGCGTGCGGCATCAAATGGCACATCATCGGCCATGCCTTCACGGGCATAGACTTGGCTCAGCGCGATGGAGCGAATGCCAGCCAGCGCACCTTCGATAGCGGCGGACACTGTGCCCGAATAGGTAATGTCATCGGCGAGGTTCGCGCCGCGATTAATGCCGGATAGGATCAGGTCAGGCGGGCTGTCCATTACCGTGCGCAGTGCCATCATCACGCTGTCAGTGGGCGTGCCCGATACGGCGTAGCGTTTCTCCCCGTGCTTATGCAGGCGAACAGGGCGGTTGAGGGTAAGCGAATGGCCAGCGCCCGATTGCTCCTCTGACGGGGCGCAAATCCACACATCATCGCTCATCGCATTGGCGATATCTTCGAGCACAGCCATTCCGGGAGCGTGAATACCATCGTCATTGGTGACGAGAATGCGCATCTATTGCGCTTCGATTTTCGTGACACCGCCCATATAGGGCGCGAGCGCTTCGGGAACCATCACGCTGCCATCTGCGTTTTGATAATTCTCAATCACCGCAACCAATGTCCGGCCAACCGCAAGGCCGGAGCCATTGAGAGTGTGAACAAATTCGGTCTTTTTCTCGCCCTCACGTTTAAAGCGTGTCTTCATCCGGCGGGCCTGAAAATCGCCCGTGTTGGAGCATGAGCTGATCTCGCGATATGCCGCTTGCCCCGGAAGCCAGACTTCCAAATCATAGGTTTTGCGCGCGCCGAAGCCCATGTCGCCGGTACACAGCAGCACCTTGCGATAGGCGAGGCCGAGAGCTTGCAAAATGCCCTCTGCCGCCGCCGTCATGCGTTCGTGTTCGGCTTCGCTTTCCTCTGGCCGCACAACACTGACCAGTTCGCATTTTTCAAACTGGTGCTGGCGAATAAAGCCGCGCGTGTCTTTGCCAGCAGAGCCCGCTTCACTGCGGAAGCATTGGGTGAGGGCGGTCATGCGCATGGGCAGCTTCGTATCTTCCACTATATCGCCCATAACCGATGCGGTCAGGGAGACTTCGGCTGTTGGTATGAGCCAATGCCCTTCAGTGGCCTGAAAACTATCCTCTGCAAATTTCGGTAATTTGTCCGTGCCATACATCGCGTCATCGCCGACCAGCACGGGCGGGGCGCATTCGGTATAGCCATTCTCCCGCGTCTGCTGATCGAGCATAAATTGCCCCAGCGCACGGTGCAGCCGCGCCATATCGCCGCGCAGGAAGGTAAAGCGCGCACCGGATAGTTTCGTGCCGGTTTCAAAATCCATGCCAAGCGCGGGCGCAAAATCGGCATGCTCTTGCGGCGTGAAATCAAACGCGGGCTTATCGCCCCAAACGGCCACTTC
>JALZVZ010000217.1 GCA_023299945.1 Altererythrobacter sp.
AAACCGAAAAGGGCAGCCTGACCAAAACCGGGCTGCCCTTTTTCTATGTCGGAATTATCGCTCATATCCTCAATGGACTGGCGCGCCCCAACCGCCCCAAATGTAGACGGCGATAAAGAGGAAGAGCCACACCACATCCACGAAGTGCCAATACCATGCCGCGGCTTCAAAACCGAAGTGTTGGCGCGGTGTAAAGTGGCCTTTGTAGGTCCGCGCAAGGCAGACGATCAGGAAGATCGTGCCGATCAATACGTGGAAGCCGTGGAAACCAGTCGCCATGTAAAATGCCGAGCTGTAAGTGTTACCGCCAAAGGCAAAGGGCGCAATCGCATACTCATAAGTCTGAATGCCGGTAAAGACCGCACCCAATGCAACCGTAGCCCATAGGCCCATCTTAAGGCCTTCGCGATCGCCATGGATCAGCGCGTGGTGCGCCCAACTGACCGTAGTGCCGGAGCACAATAGGATCAGCGTATTCAGCAGCGGAAGCTGGAATGCGTTGAGAACCTCAACACCTTTTGGCGGGAATTGCGCCAGCGCAGCTGCACCTTCCTGACCGATTAGGTTTTCCCAGATATTGTCCGAACCCTCGACCATTTGAATGGGATCAGGGAACAGCGCAAAATCAAAAAAGGCCCAGAACCAGCCGACAAAGAACATCACTTCAGACGCGATAAACAGGATCATTCCGTAGCGCATATGCAATTGCACAACCGGCGTATGATCGCCGCGCTCTGCTTCGCGCACAACATTACCGAACCAGCTGAAGAAAGTCGCGATGAGACCCATCACGCCAAGACCAAGGATGATAGGCCAAGACCCGAATTGCGCCGGAGCACCGTCTGTTGCGGGAACATGGTGCATCATAAAGACCATGCCGGTCGTAAAGGTCAGCGCCGATAACGAGCCGATCAGCGGCCAGATATCCGGATCAAGAATGTGATAATCGTGGTTTTTAGTGCCAGCCATGAAATTCGTTCCCAGTCATGTGTTACGCAAGCCCTTAATACGCCGAGTTCCAACGGTCCAGAGGGTAGCGTCCCCTAATCAGCTTTCAGGCGCAATTGCCCGGTGGAAAGTGTAACTCAAAGTGATCTGCTCAATATCTTTTGCATTCTCATCTTCAAGAATGGCCGGATCGACAAAATAGAGCACCGGCATCTGGACCTCTTGGCCTGGTTGCAAGGTTTGCTCGGTAAAGCAGAAGCATTGGATCTTGTTGAAGTACTTACCCGCTTGCTGCGGCTCGACATTGAAAGTCGCCGTACCGGTTACTGGCTCATCGCCATCATTACGCGCAGTGTAGATCGCCATATCGCGCACACCAATTTGCACCGTATCAGTGGTTTGGCGCGGCCTGAAAGTCCACGGCATGTCGCCTGCTATTGAGGCATCAAAACGAATGGAACGCGTTACGCCGCCTGCACTGGCTGCGATCCGCTCTGCAATCTGCGCATCGGTTTCACTGGCGACCTGCGTGGTCCCGCCAAAACCGGTAGCACGGCAGAATAGGTCATAAAGAGGTACAGCAGCATAGCCGAGGCCCAGCATGGCAACCGCGCCCATGAACGCAAGAATTCCAACGCGGGCATTTTTCTGATCAATCGCGGTGGTCGAGCTCATCTGATTAGTCTCCCATCCTCACAATGGTTATCGCGTAAAACAGGAATACGAAGAACAGCAAAGTCCCGCCAACCACAAGATTGCGGGTCTTTTGGCGTTTTTTGGTTTCTGCGTTTGCTTGTTCTTCGGGGGTCATTATCAGATCCATCCTTGTGCAGCAGCCACGCGGTCCACCACCAGCACCGCGAACAGTGCAAATAGGTAGAGAATGCTGAAGGCAAACAGCCGCTTCTCGGGCTTCATATCATCATCATCACCGCTACTTTCGCGCAAGCCAACGGG
This sequence comes from Altererythrobacter sp., assembly GCA_023299945.1. Taxonomy (GTDB): domain Bacteria; phylum Pseudomonadota; class Alphaproteobacteria; order Sphingomonadales; family Sphingomonadaceae; genus Erythrobacter. The sequence continues at coordinate 1,906 of JALZVZ010000217.1, forward strand.
CAATGAAAACGCAAAGAATGCAAGCGTCAGTGCGAGCGCAGCAATGCCGTAGATCGCACCCGTTGCACCAATAGCCCAAGGGCTGACAGCAAGCGGGACCAGAAAGGCCGAATAGGCAAGGATTTGCCGGCGGGTCACGCGCTCTCCGGCGACCACGGGCAGCATAGGAATGCCTACCTTAGCGTAATCTGTCTTCACAAACAGAGCGAGCGCCCAGAAATGCGGCGGTGTCCAAAAGAAGATAATCGCAAACAGCAAAACCGGCATAATCGTGACATCGCCGGTCACCGCGATCCAACCGATCATCGGTGGGAATGCGCCTGCGCCGCCGCCGATTACGATGTTTTGCGGCGTCCGTGGCTTAAGCCAAATTGTGTATATCACCGCGTAGTAAATGACCGAGAAGCCAAGGATGGCGGCGGCGAGCCAATCAACCGCTACCCCCATAATAACAACAGACGCCGACGATAGCCCAATACCAAAATCACGCGCATCCACTGACTTTATCTTGCCCGATGGAAGAGGCCGCGACTGCGTTCGCTTCATCCCAGCGTCAATGTCGGCTTCCCACCACTGGTTCAGCGCCGCTGCGCCTCCAGCACCCATTGCAATGCACAAGATTGCGGTAAAACCGATGACCGGGTGAATGCTGCCCGGCGCAGCCATTAATCCGCATAGGCCTGTGAAAATCACTAGGCTCATCACGCGCGGCTTGGTCAGCGCGAAAAAATCGCGCCATTCAGCAGGCAGATTTACGGCCGCTTTGGTGTTTGCTGTGGCAGTCATCTGGCCTAGCCTGGTTCGCTTTCTTTATATGGTAGAGGGCGCAAACTTTCGCCGCGCCCCCTCACCTTGTCTGTCTTTGCTTTCCCACGCGAAACGGCGCGCAAGCCTTACTTCCTTACGTCTTCGAAGGCATGTGATCGTGGTAATCGTGGTGATCCTCGATCACTGGCAGTGTTTCGAATTGGTGGAACGGCGGAGGCGAAGACAATGTCCACTCCAGCGTCGTTGCACCCTCACCCCAGTAATTGCCCTCTGCCTTGCGGCCAGCAACCAGCGCATAACCGATATTGACGAAGAAGATCAGCATCGAGAACGCCATCACGGCATAGCCGAGTGAGCTGATTTCGTTCCAATAGGCATAGGCCTCTGTGTAGTCAGGATAGCGGCGCGGCATACCCTGCCAGCCCAAGAAGTGCTGCGGGAAGAAGATGATGTTCACGCCGACGAAAAACACCCAGAAATGCACATGGCTGAGGAATTCAGAATGCCAGCGTCCGCTCATCTTTGGGAACCAATAGTAGAACGCTGCGAACAGCGAGAATACCGCGCCCATTGAAAGCACATAGTGGAAGTGCGCGACCACGAAATAGGTGTCATGCACAACATCATCGATACCGCCATTAGCGAGGTACACGCCTGTCACACCTCCAACGGTGAACAGGAAGATGAAGCCAAGCGCCCAAACCATCGGTGATTTGAACTCAATCGAGCCGCCCCACATGGTGGCGATCCAGCTGAAGATCTTCACGCCGGTTGGCACCGCGATGACCATGGTCGCCGCTGTGAAATACATCTTCATATTTACGTCCATGCCGACGGTGTACATGTGGTGCGCCCACACGACGAAACCGACAACACCGATTGCAACCATCGCATAGGCCATGCCGAGATAGCCAAACACTGGCTTGCGGCTGAAGGTTGCGACGATTTGGCTGATCATGCCGAAACCAGGCAGGATCATGATGTAAACCTCTGGGTGACCAAAGAACCAGAACAAGTGCTGGTACAATACAGGGTCGCCGCCGCCCGCTGGGTTAAAGAAGGCGGTGTCAAAGTTACGGTCGGTCAGCAGCATGGTGATCGCAGCCGCAAGAACCGGCAGAGCGAGCAGCAGCAAGAAGGCTGTGACCAGCATTGACCACACGAACAATGGCATTTTGTGCAGGGTCATACCCGGCGCGCGCATATTCAAAATGGTCGTGATGAAGTTTGTTGCGCCAAGGATCGAGCCTGCGCCCGCCAAGTGCAGCGAGAAAATCGCAAAATCGACCGCTGGCCCGGCAGAGCCTGTTGTTGAAAGCGGCGCATAGACCGTCCAACCAACGCCCGCGCCATTGCCGCCAATGCCGCCTGGGACGAACATTGAAAACATCAGCGAGCAGAAGCCTGCAATCGTCAACCAGAAAGAAATGTTGTTCATCCGCGGGAAGGCCATATCTGGCGCGCCAATCATCAACGGTACGAACCAGTTACCAAAGCCGCCAATCATCGCGGGCATAACCATGAAAAAGACCATGATCAGACCGTGGGCAGTGATAAACACATTCCACATATGGAAATTGGCGCTGACGCTGGGCTCGCCGCCCATAAATTCGACCCACCATTGCAGGTACTGAATGCCCGGCTCAGCCAGCTCCATCCGCATGACGCCCGAAATCGCGCCGCCAATGATCCCTGCGAAAATCGCAAAGATTAAATATAGCGTGCCGATATCCTTGTGGTTGGTCGACATGAACCAACGAACGAAAAAGCTCGGTTTGTGATCTGCGTCATGCGCATGATCATCTGTGTGAATATCAAAACCTTCAGCGGTGGTAGCCATATGCTCTACTCTATCCGTTCTTTATAATTCTATTGCGCGGCCGCTGCATCAGCAGCAGGCTCGGTTAGTACTGATGCCGCTTCGTCAACTGCTTCGCCTTCGGCAGGCGCAGCTTCTTCAACGGGCGCATCACCAGGTACGGTGCCACCTTTCGCACGGACCCAATTTTCAAACTGATCCATCGGCAATGCTTCGATCGCAATCGGCATAAAGCCGTGCTTCACACCGCAAAGCTCTGAACACTGGCCGTAATAAATTCCCGGCTCGTTGATCGTCAGCAAACGCTCATTCAAACGCCCTGGGACCGCATCCAATTTGAACCACAAAGCAGGAATGGCGAAGGAGTGGATAACCACTTGAGCGGTCGTCTGAATGCGCAAAGGCTTACCAACAGGCAAAACCAAGCGATTGTCGACTTCGAGCTGGCCAGGGCCATCCCATGGCTCACTGCCAACAAC
>JALZVZ010000218.1 GCA_023299945.1 Altererythrobacter sp.
AAAGAGATCGCTTATTTTGATCGGGGTCCGATTGATGCTGAGCAATTGGTCGTAGGCGGATATTGGTCAAGCTATTGGTATAAAGGCCGTATTTATGCGACCGAAATCACACGCGGTGTGGACGTATTTGCGCTGAAGCCAAGCGAGCATTTGACCGCTGAGGAAGTGGCTGCGGCAGAGGCGGCACAATATGCAGGTGAGCGCTTTAATCCGCAGACGCAAACGCAAGTCACTTGGCCTTCTGATGTGGTGAAGGCAGCGGAGGATAGCCGCAAGGGAGGCTAAGTCCCGAGCCAAATCACTTAGGTCTTTGCGCGTAATCAAATAAGCGGTAATTGTAATTTTATTACTTGCTCGATATGCTTAATCGAGTCGTTTCGATTAGGAGTTAAGCGCATGCTTGTTGGCGTACCCAAAGAGATTAAAACTCTCGAGTTTCGTGTTGGTCTAACGCCTGAGGCTGTGCGCGAATATGTCGCGCGTGGGCATCAGGTAATCGTCGAAACCGGCGCTGGCAGAGGCATTTCCAAGCCCGATGATTTCTATATTGCGGCGGGTGCCGAGGTCGTGGATACCGCCGCAGAGGTGTTCGCGCGTGCGGAAATGATCGTGAAGGTCAAAGAGCCGCAGCCGTCTGAATGGGCGCAGCTGAGCGAGGGGCAATTGCTGTTCACTTACCTTCATTTGGCGCCCGATCCTGCCCAAGCCAAGGGCCTTATGGAAAGCGGTTGCAGCGCGGTCGCCTATGAAACGGTCAGTGCGGCGGATGGTTCACTGCCGCTGCTAGCTCCGATGAGCGAAGTAGCCGGACGGCTTTCCATTGAGGCAGGCGCACAAGCCTTGCGCGCCAACAATGGCGGGCGCGGCACTTTGCTGGGCGGTGTGCCGGGCGTTTTGCCCGCAAAGATAGTGGTGCTGGGCGGTGGCGTTGTCGGTACGCATGCGGCGCGGATTGCCGCTGGTATGGGGGCGAGGGTGGAGATTTTTGACCGCTCTTTGCCGCGCATCCGTCAGCTCGATGAGATGTTCGAAGGCCGTGTCACCACACGCTATTCGACCACTGCCACAATTGAGCAATCACTCGATGATGCCGACGTTGTCATCGGCGCTGTGTTGATCCCGGGCGCGTCTGCACCCAATTTGGTGACGCGCGAAATGCTCGGCCTGATGAAGCCGCGCGCCGTGCTGGTGGATGTGGCGATTGATCAAGGCGGATGCTTTGAAACATCCAAGCCCACAACCCATGATGCGCCGACCTATAATGTTGACAATATCATCCATTATTGCGTGGCGAATATGCCGGGCGCGGTGCCGCTGACATCCTCTTATGCTTTGAATAATGCGACGCTACCGTTCGGATTGGCTCTGGCCGATAAGGGCGTGAAAGCGTGCGAGGATGACCCCTATCTCAAGCCCGGATTGAACGTGCATAAGGGCAATATCGTCAACAATGCGGTGGCCGAAAGTCTGAGTTTTTAAAGGGCTTTTAAGCGGTCTTCATCACCCGTGACCCTGCCGGTGGCGGATCATTGGGCGGGCCGGCAAAACATTGTGCGATATCCATCCACGCCGCCGCATTGGGGCCGGTAAGCTCCAGCGATGTATCGGCGATATTGCGTGTTTGGGTGACGACTTGGCAGAATTCCTCGGACGACCCTTTAACCTGCTCACCGCCTGCCTCCTCGCCCAATACCCAAATCGCACCTGATGGCGAGGTCAGGACCAATTGCGGGCGCGGCTCTGGCACGTCCATTTTGCGGTTCATGAACGTCCAACCGTATGTGTTGAGGCCGAGTACTGCGATGTTTTCAATACCGTCACTGGATTGGCGAGCGACTCCCAATTCATCATAAATTGCCTGCGCGTGGCTCCATGTTTCCATCAGCCTTGCTGTTATGGACGAGCGTGCGCTCATGCTGGGTCCGAACCATGGCAGGCGCGCCTTGGGGTCCATCTGTGCAAAGGCATCGGCCAGCTTGGGGTAAAACCCAGCCCATAGGTCGAGCAGCGCAGGGCCGGTTAGGCCGCCGCAATATTCCGCCTCCACCTGAGCCATCGGCATGGATGAAAGCTTGGCGCCCATATCGCGCTTGAAACCCGCCAGCCCATCCTCGCCGGATTGCGACAGGAAAGCGGCATCATTGAACATATGCAAATGGTGAAGGATACGGTCAAAGGTCCAATCTTTAAACGCGGTACGCCGCGCAAAGTCATGGGGTGCAATACCGCGCAGCAGCGTCTCTATGTTTGCGCATTCCGCGCGAAAATCTTCAGCTTGTTTCATGCAGCAAGGCTGTGCCAGCAATCGGCCTCAGCGATCAAGCGCCATAATAATTAGTCGCTCATCAGCTCTTTCAATTTCTTAAGCGCCTGGCTGCGCAATTGATGCACGCGCGGCACGCTGACCTCCAGAACCTCGGAAATCTCGGTCAGGTTCATTTCTTCGACAAAGAACAATTGCAAAACCAGCTGCAAACGCTCTGGCAGCTCACGCATCGCAGCCACCAAACGCGCCCGGTCTTCATCGCCTGACAGCATATCAAACGGGTCGGGCGCATCATCTGCAAAGGCGGTGTTACTCTCATCATAAGCGTCGTCAATCGACGTCAAGCGCGTGGTCGCAGCCTCAAAATCGACCAACTCGCTTTGCGTACATTTGAGCCGTTCCGCAATCTCGCCGCGCGCCGGATCACGCCGCAATTCTTGGCGCAGGGCAGTAACCGCTGCGTCATATTCCTTGCGCCGTTTCACTGTGCGGCGGCTATCTGCCATCAATTTGCGCAGGCAGTCGAACATTGCCCCGCGCACGCGCATTTTGGCATAGGCTGCAAAACCGTCCTCGACCCCTCCGGTGTGTTTCATCGCGCATTCGGTGAGGCCGAGCATGCCTGCTTGCACCAAATCCTCAATTTCCAGCCCATCACGGCCCGCGCCATAAATATGCCAGGCGGCGCGGCGCACCATGGGCACAAAACGCTTTACGCGGTCTGCAACTTCGGCGCTGTTTGCCGCGCCATAGCCTTTGGCGGCATCAAATCCGGTTTGATCATGTCTCATGCTGCAAGCACCTGTTGGGCGTTTTCACCGGCAGTGTTTTGTGCTGTGGGTGGGAGCGCGGCTTGCTCCATTGGTTGAGCCGGATTGGTAATCACCGTCACCACTTCAACGGGCTGCGCCGCGGGCAATTCATGGATGGACAACACCAGGGCTTGCGGCACACGCAAGCGCAGCAATGCAGCAATTGAGCGGCGCGCAGGCGGCTGAACAATCAGCGCAACTGGCCCGCCAGCTTGGGTCACCGCCCCTGACATGGCCTCGGCAATCATCTTGCCGCAATCAGGGTCGATCAATGGCTGACCGGTGGCCGGATCAGGCATGGCGCCAAGGATGGCGGACTCCAGCGAAGCATCGAGAGTGGCAACCTTTAGGCTTTCGTCAGGGCGGCACACTTGGCCGATAATCCAATCGCCCAAATCGGCGCGTACGGCATCGATAAGCTCGTTGAAATCCTGCGTGCGCTGAAGCGCAATCGCGAGCGAAGAGAGGATCGGCAGCGGGTGGCCAATGCCGATGCCATCATCCAAAAGCGCGCGCAAAATGCGGGTAAGTGCGGCGAGCGACAGCGGATCGGGGTGGATCGCCTCGATCAGGCTAGGGTTCACTTCCTTGACATTATCGACCAGCTCGCGGACTTGTTCTGGCCCCAGCAAGGCGGCACTGCGCGCTAGAAGCAATTGGTTCACATGGGTGGCAATTACGGTGCTGGCATCCACGGTGAGAAAGCCGTCTGCAATCGCCAAATCCCGCTCTGCCTCGGTAATCCAGATTGCAGGGCAGCCAAAGCTTGGGTCGCTGACCAGCTCGCCCTTAAAGGCATAGGGCGCGATCACATCGCCGGAATCAATCGCCAGAATACGCCCCGGGCGCGCTTCGTTCTGAGCGAGCGTGACACCGCCCATCACGATCCGGTAATCATTGGGGCCAAGTTCTATCGCATCGCGGATACGAAACTGCGGCAGGACGAAACCAAAATCGCGGCTAAGCTGCTTGCGGATGCCGGTGATGCGGGCCAGCAAGGGCGCAGATTTTGCCTTATCAACCAGTCCCACAAGGCCAAAGCCCAGCTCGATGGTGATCAAGGTTTGATCGGAAACATCCGCCACTTCGATATGGTCAGGCGAGGTCTCTTCAACGGTTTCAGTGATGATTTCAGGCTGCTGCGCTTTGGTTCGCAGCTTCCACCAGATCGCACCAGCAATTGCGGTGGCAGGCATAAAGATTGTCTGCGGCATGGCGGGCACAATGCTGATCGCGCCGAGGATCATGGCAACTGGCAACCAACCGCGCGGATCAGAAAACTGACCAGAAATTTGCCCAACCAAATCGCGCGTATCGCTGACGCGGGTGACGATGGCAGCAGCGGCAATCGACAGCAGCAATGCGGGAACTTGGGCTACCAAAGCATCGCCAACCGCCAGCGTGACATAGCGTTCCGCCGACTCGCCAGCAGACAGATCATGGCTCAGCATGCCCAGCGCAAAACCAGCGATGACATTCACGCCAAGGATCAGCAAGGCGGCAATGGCATCGCCTTTTACAAACTTAGATGCGCCATCCATGGAGCCGTAAAAATCGGCCTCAACGCTCACTTCTTCGCGGCGGGCGCGGGCCTCTTTTGGGTCCATAACGCCAGCGGCAATATCGGCATCAATGGCCATTTGTTTGCCCGGCAAAGCATCGAGCACAAAACGCGCGGAGACTTCTGAGACGCGGCCAGCACCCTTGGTGATCACGATCATATTGATGATCAGCAAGATGGTGAAAACAAACAGGCCAACGGCGAAATTGCCGCCGACCAGAAACGCGCCGAAACTGTCGATCACAGCGCCTGCAGCCGCCCCGCCATCATGGCCATTGACCAACACAATGCGGGTGGAGGCGATATTGAGCGAGAGGCGCATCAATGTGGCAAACAGCAGCACGGAGGGAAATGCCGAAAAGTCCAAGGGCTTGCGCGAGTTCAGCGCCACCATCAAGATCGCGACCGACATAGCGATGTTGAACACCAGCAATATGTCGAGCAGCAATGTTGGGATGGGCAGAACCATCAGGACAAACAGAGTGAGAATGCCCAGCGGCACAGCGATTGCCGCTGGCGCTTTGGCCCAATCAGGGGCCCAACCAGACTGGGAATTAGCGTTCATAGACCAAGGGCTTTCAAATCATCATAGGCGCGGCGCACTTGCTCTCTCGCAGCGCCGCTGCCTTGCGGGCTATCGAGCGAAAAACTGCGGCGGAGCAGATCCGACATAGGGGGACGGGGCGAAGGATCCGGCGCCAAGGGTTGAGGTGACATGCGCGGCAATTCAGGCGCGGGTTGGATTCCGCCGGGAAATTGATTGGCGGATGCACTGCTGCTCTCGGCGATCCGCGAGGCGCGGCGGCCATAGGGCGACAAAGCTTCATCGCCGATTAGTCGATCGGTGCTCGGCTCAATCCATGGGGGCGGCTGAGATAAGCGGCCATTGGCGGCAATCGCGCGGCTCATCTTGCCTTCCATCAGGCTCATCACGCCCTCAAGATCGCGCGGTGCGCCGCTGCGGTGATAGAAGATCGATTGATTGGCAGAGGCGGGGCGCGGAAACAAAGCAGGCGCGGATTGATTGGGATTGCTGTTGAGTTCTGACAGGAAGCGCTTCGCATCCCCCGCACCAAGAAAATGTGCCATATATAGCTCGGTCGCTTGCGGCTCGCGGCCAAGCACTGGCATAATTGCGCTGCGATTGTCCTGCGCCAAAGCACCCGCCATCATAGAGGCGATCTCTGGGTCTTTGCGCAGGTTCAAAATAGCGCGGCGCGCGCCGGGGTCTGCCACATAATAGCGATTGCCAGAACGCTGGATATTGGCGGCAACATCGCCATAACCCATAGATGGTCCGTGGCGCTTCATAGTGGAGAGCCACGTGCTTTCGATGAATTGGAATAGGCCGGTGGCGCTGGAAGTGCGTGCCTTTGCATTGGGTTTAAGGCCCGATTCCAGCCGCGCCTGCGCAAGCAAGTATTCAAAATCCGTTTCGGTGCGCCGCGCCGCATCGGCCACAGCATCGCGCACATTGACGCGAACCCGCGCGCTTGCTGATAGCGGGGTTGTGTAGGGGTTGGCGGAGATGGGGGCGTTCTCGCTCACAGCGTTATCTCTTCAGCGGTTTTCATGCTGAAGGCTCTGCAAAGCGCGTGCCAATTATGCCGGTTAGGGGCTTATGCTAGGTAAGCACGGCCAAGCGAGCATGCGCCTTAACTTGCACGAATACGGGGGGCAATTTGAGCGCCATTGGTGCCATTGGCCAAGCGGCCTGCACGATATGTCTGCTGCGGTACACCGAGCGCCTCTAGACGCGCAGCGACATTGGCGGCGAGCAGATTGCGCACGCGGCGGTTCACATCATTGAGTTGGCGCGCAGTGGCGGCCAATGTGCGCGTTTCAGGGTCCAGTGCATCGGTGCCCACAGGCTCTAATGCATCGCACAAGGCTTCCTTTTGGCGGACGGCTCCGGTCAATAGATCAAGGTCGAGAGTGGCAAGCGCTTGCCGTTCATTTTCCAAAGCGGCAATCATCTTCCGCATATTGCCGGCAAGGGTTTCACCCGCGATCATGATGATACTACCAGACTGAGACGCGCAGCAATCATTGCATCGGCTATTTCTGCCGGAACAATTGGATAGCGCCCTTCTTTCAAGGCGGTCCGAATTTTCTCGACCCGTTCGGTCTCGACAGGGGCTTTGCCTGCATCGATCTTGGTCTTTACTTCGACCGCAA
>JALZVZ010000219.1 GCA_023299945.1 Altererythrobacter sp.
GTTGGTGCTTCTTCGCACGTTAGCCAGCTGCCCCAAGGAGTGACGCCGCCAGAGCAATTACGGATCGTTCCGCCAAGGGTTCGAAACTGCCGTTTGACTTCTAAAGTTCGGGCATCGAGCACAATATTGGTCGTGCCGCCGGGCACTATCTCACCATTCTTCGTGCCAAAACCGCGCGCGATCGGGCCTCCAGCATTGTCATCTGGCACTAGTTCGTGATTGCGCACGAGTACTATCTCATCATTGCCAAGATCGATGCAGCCCATCCCATCAGCTTTGTTTGGGACAGTGCCGCCATCCGTCATTGCATCGCCAAGGCTGGAGAGCACGCGATAGGAAAACCCCTGCGGCAAATCGAGCACTCCATTGGCATCCGGCGACAATGGTCCATACCCAAGAAATGGCGTGACCAACGATGCATTCGAAACACCGCGCGTCATGCATCCGCTCGCGATTAGCGCAGCAAATGCGCAGCTGGTAGCTGATAGGAACTGACGACGATTTGAACTAGTGGGCAGCATTGTGTTGAATTCCTTAGTCCAAAATGGCTTTGGCTTTACGCAGCGACTGGCCCGCAGCGCTTGCGAAGTTTAGCTCGGTTTTGCATTACGCAGGCGATAGAAAATCCCGCTCTCATCTTGCCCAGTTAGCTCTAGGACGCCGCTAACAATATGAACCTTGGTTTCGTTGGTAGGGAACGGTGTGCTCGCAATAACTTCTATGAACTGATTGGGCAGCGCGTGAAAGTGAAATGGGCAGCCTGGTGGGTAGGCAAGCAGAACAAACCGCTTTTGCTTTGCGCCTTTTTCAATCGGCATCATCCATCCCGCCACTTTGATACGCTTTCCTGCAAGCTTGCGGACTTGGGAAGTGAATTTAGGCTTTGATACGATGTAGCCTTGCGCATCCTTTCGAGTAGTTTCACCTGTAGCCTCCAGGATCTTCCACGACACACCGCCTCTGGGTGTTGCAGCTGGTTTCCAGATATCCTCTAGGGTTGCGCCAGTCTTGGGGTCGGGCGTCTGCGCATTCGGCGTCGCAAACATACTCACGCCCAGCAAGGCGGCAAATGCAGCTATGGCTATTCTTCGAGATGTCACTTCTAAATTCTCCCGAATATTCATTTTCAGCCCCTCGCGAGCGTTCGCGCTGGATCAATACGGTAAATTCGCAATGCAGGAATGAGAGCAGCAAATGCACCGATTGCGAGCACCGCTGCAATCAATCCGGCTTCAGCTGGCGCAGCTTGCCATGGGGTCAATCCAAGATCAGCCAATGTCGGAAAGTTTGATCGCGCGATCGAAATAAGGGAATGGGCAGTTATCCAACCAACCACCGCTCCCATGATAGCGGTAATCAAACCTTCCAAAATAATAGTTAGAAAAACTTGGGAACGGCTCGCGCCCATGACTCGAAGCAGAGCGAGATCTCCCTCGCGACTGCGCGCCATATTCAGCAAGGCGACGAAGATTGCGAGCCCGCCGGTCAATGCGAGTAGCCATGCAAAGATGCGGATTCCATCAATGCTGGCTCCCAGCAAGGCTAGTAGTCGGGCGGTTTCAGTTGCCGGCACGGCAGATTGCATCTCGGTCTGCCGGTTGACCATGGACGGGACGCGGATTGCTCCTGATACATTGCGATATGTGACCAGCAGTGCAGTTAGTTCCGGTTCCAGCTCGGTGCCGTTGGCCTGTAATATGGCCGGGCTTCTCATATCTGGGGGTGGATGTAGAGTTGCGGTTGAGTGCGTCCTATGTCGCTGGCCATGGGCATTATCTCCATGATCTTGGTTTCCGCCTTCTACTTCGTCTGCATGGGCGATGCCGTGGACATCCCAAACACTTTCGTAAGAGGTAAGGATCAAGCGATCTACGACAGTGCCCGTGGCCTCCAAGATACCAACAGTCTTGAAAGGCGCATGGTCATGACTTTGGTTCCCATTCTCATCTTCAGAAAATCCGTGATTGCCAATAAATTCTTGACCCAGATCTGCGCCAGTTTCCGAGGCGGCCTTGGCACCCAATACAGCTTCCATCGGTGCCGCAAATGAACGACCACTTGCGACCTTTGTCTTATACAGATCGGCAAAGCTGCTGTCTGTTCCAACGATCCTGTACCCGTCAAAACTGTCTCCAAGCGCAAGTGGGACAGTCCGCTTGACTGCCGGATCGCGCCGGAGCAATTGTAAGCTACTCAATGGGATATTACCGGTGGGCTGGTCGACATGAAAAACACTCGACAGGATAAGTTGCAGCGGCGAACCCTTAGACCCTACAACCAAGTCAATTCCGCGCATATCACGCTCAAATCGGTCTCGCGCTTGATTGCCAAATTGAAGCAGTAGCACAAGCATCGCGACAGAGATCGCAAGCAGGAGCACATTGAGTGCTGTTGTCAGCGGGCGATCCCGCAAATAGGCTATCGCAAGGCCGATCATGACTCCAGCCGACCATCGGAAAGCGTAAGCGTCCGTTCAAAGTGGGCTTTCAATCGGTCATCGTGGGTCGCAACCAACAAAGTCGCTCCAGCATCATTGGCTGCCTCCAAAAGCAGCTCCGCAACCGTTTGTGTATTGGCGTGATCCAGTGCCGATGTCGGCTCATCAGCAATGAGGATCTTGGGTCTGACCACCAGCGCCCTTGCGATGGCCGCGCGCTGAGCTTCACCTTGGCTTAACTCGAATGGCCGCGCCTTTGCGCGATTAGCTATGCCTAAGCGCTCTAGCGTTTGGTCTATCATTGCTGGATCGGTCGAGCCATTTTGCAATTTTTGGGCGAGCGCCAAATTCGCTTTTACACTAAGTGCAGACACCAGCCGAAGCGTTTGGAAAATGATCCCCATATTGCGCTTACGGATCACATCGCCATTCGAGGGCGAGATGGCTTCGGAGCCAATCGAGACCCAGCCGCTATCGGCAGATTGCAAGCCGCAAATTATATTGAGAAGGGTAGATTTGCCTGAGCCCGAAGGACCAAGCAGCAGAACACGCTCCTCATCAGCCGCTTCAAAGGAGATGCCGGAGAGAACCGACTGGGCATCATATGTCTTGCCGACTTTGCTAACAGTTAGCTGCATTGTCAGGTGAAGGTCGCTTTGTCCTTGGCTTTGACAGGCCCATTGCCATCATCACGCTCCCATTCTTTAACCGCAGTCTCTTCATTGGCGGGTTCACTTGTCTTAGTCTTCTCTTGCTTATTTTTGGTCTCTTCCCTTGGTGTCGTCGCTTTTGTTGGTGGAGGCGGTGGCGGGCTTGAACCATGAAAACCCATAAATTTTCCAAAGGGATTGAAGCGGTGCATGCCGCCCACACCATCAAGATCACACGCCAATGCGGCGCTTGGAGTGACTGTTAGGACGATTGGCAAAGCGGCCAAGATGAGCATTCTTTCCATCATAAAGAAGATAATATATCATATCTCGCTATGAGTCTACATTGCACCTTCCGCAATGTCCCGAGACTTCTAAATGACGCTCGCGAGCGTCAAAGTCCTTTTCAAGGCATAGTTTGGTCACCACCTGATGTGCCTGTTTTGCCGCTACGGTTTCACATGAACCGCAATCCGCGCAAAGCAGGTGGATTGAGTGCTTAATTTGCGCTCTGACGAAGGCGCTTGAGCTGGCGATGCGTTCAATTTCACCTCGCTTTAGAAGTCGGGCTACGCTCCTGTATACCTGAACCGGAACAAGCGGTTGACCCAAATTGCTACTGCTTTGAGCCACTGCATATACCGTCAATGGCTTTGACGAATCCGTGATAGCGCTCAAGACGAGAGCATCGACCACTTTTGCACTCCGCCTTAGTTTTCTGCTCTCCTTGCCTCTCATGGTTTCGGATCCAGCATCAAGGCCGCAGTGCATGGGGCAAAGAGCAGTATATCGCCGAACCCTATGAGCCATGCCGCAGCATCCTTTGGCCTTGATTTATTCTTGTATTGTGAACCCACTCTTGAAACCACCGAATTTAAAACATATAGGATATGTTACAACGTTACATTAATAAGTGAAAGATTCAACAATAATGCCAACGAAAACTGATTCAGCAGCGCTGATCTCTTGCGATCCGACCATCCTGCGCTCGATCAAGCAAGAGGATTGCAGTCTGGCTATCTGGGAGCGCTCATCCTTACTGGGCATTGAGCAACTGCTTGACGGCGCACCTCAAAACATCCGACTGAATACTGCACTTAGCGATTTGGGTCCAAATTTGGCCAATGCCTTGGTGACCAACGGTTTCGTTCATCCCCATATTCACGGCCGCTTGGTCGACGACGCTAATGATCTGGCGGAACTCTATTGTTCGATACTCGGGATCAATGAATTGGAACTCCGTCTCGAGATTGTAAGCACCGATTCTTGCCGAAAGTTTCACGCCGATTTCGTAACCGCCCGACTGATCACCACATACATTGGCGCAGGTAGTAACTGGTTGACTGGCGAAGACGCTGACCGAGTGAAGGCCGGATTGGAACCGAAGCGCATCAATTCTCTCACGGCTGGCGATGTCGGGATTTTCAAGGGCAAGCTGGCTTTGGGGCGTCCGGCAATCCACCGGTCTCCTCCGATCGCAGGCACCGGCCAGCGGCGCCTCCTCCTCGTCTTGAACCCAGTTGAAAAAATATGATTGGAGCATCAATGCAGCAAGTTGATAAGCGTCTTCCTGTCACCGTACTTTCAGGCTTTCTAGGCGCGGGAAAAACCACACTACTTAATCACATTTTGTCCAACCGCGAAGGAAGGCGGGTGGCAGTAATCGTAAACGATATGTCCGAAGTGAACATCGATGCCGACTTAGTACGCGGGGGTGAAGCAAGCCTTTCCCGCTCCGAAGAGACGCTCGTCGAAATGACCAATGGCTGCATTTGTTGTACGTTACGCGACGACTTATTGAAGGAAGTGCGCAGCCTCGCACAGGATGGCCGTTTTGACTATCTTGTCATCGAAAGCACGGGCATTTCAGAACCATTGCCGGTGGCTGCCACATTCACATTCCGCGATGAGCATGATGAAAGCCTCAGCGATGTCTCGAAGCTCGATACGATGGTCACCGTCGTGGATGCGATGAATTTGCTCGCTGACTACTCGAGTGGCGACCTCCTTTCTGCGCGCGGCGAAACGGCCGGTGAAGGTGATGATCGGAATCTGGTTTCCTTGCTTGTGGAACAAATTGAGTTTGCCGATGTGGTCATCGTCAATAAAGCAAGCGAGGTCAGCGAAGATCAACTTGCGATGGTCAAGAAAGTGGTCGCATCCCTCAATGGTGACGCGCGAATTGTAGAATCCGACTATGGCAAGGTTGATCTCGATCAAGTTCTGGAAACAGGTCTCTACGACGAAGAAGAGGCTGAGAAGCATCCTCTATGGTTGAAAGAACTCTATGACTTTGCAAGCCATAGACCCGAAACAGAAGAGTATGG
>JALZVZ010000220.1 GCA_023299945.1 Altererythrobacter sp.
GGTGAAGAAGTGGTTGGCCCCGCTGGCCCCACAACCGCCACGCGCATGGATAAATTCACGCGTATGATGCTCGACCAAGGTTTGCTGGCGATGGTCGGTAAGGCTGAGCGAGGACCCGATGCCACTGGTGCGATCCGCGACGGTAAAAGCGCATATCTAATGGCAGTTGGCGGCGCGGCCTATCTCGTCAGCCGCGCGATTAAGGGCAGCAAAGTGGTCGGCTTTGAAGATCTTGGTATGGAAGCAATCTACGAATTTGAAGTGCAAGATTTCCCTGTGACAGTTGCCGTTGATAGCGAGGGCAAGAATGTCCACACGCTCGCGCCTGCGGTCTGGAAAAAGAAGATTGCCGACGAGGGATTGCTCGAAAAGGCGTAAAACTAACTCGCCTGAGTTCGACAAACAGATGATTCCATCCGATCCGCGAATTGGCTATTGGCCAGCGCGGCGTCTAAACCTTTGGGCATGATGCAGTCCATAGCTCCCAAAATGCGTGCCAGCGTCCCGTTCCGCGCAGTCTTAATCTCTATCACGGCTCTCTGGGGCACATATTTCCTAATCGCGACATTGCGCTGGGCCGTTATTGCCGGTCACGATACCGTAGATATGATGCAATTGCGCGCAATTGTCGTGCTGTGCGGTGTCGCAATTACTTTGATGCTATGGCTGCTTTTGCGCGTGTTCGATGCACGGCCAATTTGGATGAAAGTAGCCGCATCCATTGTGCTGGCTCTGCCGGTTGCGCTGCTGATGGCGCAAGTGAATTATACCGTCTTTTCAGAAATGAACGCGAAGATGGATCATGAACAGACGGCGCAGCCGAAGGATGGGCCGGGTCAGATGTTCCCCGATGCGCCCAATGCTGTGCCAGCATGCCCCAATGCCGACGCGTCCTGTGATGCCGATCCGGCCTTTGGCCAAGCCTCTGGTCAAAAAAAGTATGAAGAGGGCGTTTTTGGCCTCCTTCAGCGGCTAACAGAGATCACCTTTAGCCGCTATTTCATGATGCTTGCGTGGTGTGCGATCTATTTTTCGATGCTGGCCACCGCCCAAGTCCGCGTAGCGGAACGGCGCGAGCAAATTTTTCGCAGCGCTGCGAAAGCGGCCGAATTGCGGTCTTTGCGCTATCAAGTGAACCCGCATTTTCTGTTCAACACATTGAACTCGCTGTCCGCTTTGGTTCTAACTGGCAAGGCGAAACAGGCTGAGCAGATGATCCAGACCATCTCTAGCTTTTACCGCCACAGCCTGACCAATGAACCGACCTCCGATGTGCCGCTGGAACAGGAATTTGATCTGCAAAAGCACTATCTCAACATTGAAGAAGTGCGCTTTCCCGAAAGGCTAAAAACCGAATTTGATCTGCCTGATGATTTGGTAGATGCGCGCGTGCCAGGCATGATCTTGCAGCCGCTGATTGAAAATTCGGTGAAATATGCCGTGTCTCCCTATAACCGTCCGGTCATCGTAAATGTGGCCGCGCGCGAGGAATTTGACCGTTTGGTTATAACAGTCACCGACAATGGCCCCGGTGTGCCTAAGGATGCAGCTGACGGTTTCGGCATCGGATTGGCCAATGTCCGCGACCGGTTGGAGGCGCGTTTTGGTCCTGATATTGAATTGACTTCCGGCCCTATCGAGGGCGGCTACAAAAGCGAAATAAGGATACCGTTGACCCGCAATGGCTGAAGACACACACACTGAAAACGCGCCAGATAATGCGCCAAACAATGCTTTGGCACCTTTGCGCACACTGATCGTCGATGACGAGCCGCTGGCGGTTGAGCGCATTCAAGTGATTTGCGCTGATATTCCCTCGATCAATGTCGTCGGCACTGCCAGCGATGGGGCCGCAGCCTTGCGATTGGCCGAGGCTTTAAGCCCTGATTTGATCCTGCTCGATATGACTATGCCAGAGCTCGACGGACTAGGTGTTGCCCGCGCGCTTTCTGAAAAGTCCGCGAAGTTTGACACGCAGCCTGCGGTGATTTTCGTCACTGCGCATGAGGATTTTGCGGTTGAGGCCTTTGACCTTGATGCGATTGATTATGTCCTCAAACCGGTGGCGGCCGACCGGCTGGCAAGAGCCATAGGCCGAGCGATCGATCGCAAGACCGAAACACGTCCTGAGACGCGTCCAAATGGCGAAAGCGCCGGCAGCCAATGGCTTGATGAATTGTGGGTTCCGCACCGTTCTGAATTGCTGCGGATTGCGGTATCGCAGGTTAGCCGGATCGATGCAGAGCGCGATTATGTGCGCTTGCATGTTGGCTCAAAAAGCCATGATGATAAAGTGGAGCCAGCGCGAACCTATCTGCTGCTCCAAACGATTGCCGGGCTTGAGAAGAAGCTGGATCCGGCGCAGTTTATTCGCATTCACCGTTCAACCATATTGCGCAAGGACCGGATACGCGGCCTGAGGCATGATGGGCTCGGTGTGTGGTCAGCAGAGGTCGAAAATGGCGACGAAACAGACGCCTTGCGGATCGGCCGGACATATCTGTCCAAAGTGAAGGCTATGGCGGGAAGGTAGGGGGTGGGCCGGATAAGGGCTTCCGTTCAACCTAATATTTCCTATCAAATAATCCAAAAATAAGGGGTGCAATCGGGCTCTCGGGGATTGGTTGAGAGCCGGATCACACCCCTGCAAGCGCCTTGGTTGGGGGCGCTTGTTATGGGTTGCCCGCTTAGCCTCCGCGGCGTGTGTCGCTGATCAGCGAAGCCATCTGGCTGCGCGCGCTCTTGCGGGCTTTCACATAGCAAGCCTTGCGCTGGCGCGATGGAAGGCGTGTGCCGGTGCGGTGCTCGTCCAGCTTGCAGACTTTGCGCGCGGCGACATCAATGCGGCGTTCTAATTGCTCTTGGCCTTGGGGGGTGGCCAGATTGAGGTCAGCATAGTGGATTTTGGATGATTGCGCGGCATGGGAGCCAGCAGAGCTAGAGCCTGCGATTGCGGGGGCAGCGATCAGGGCGGTTCCAATTGTGGCGGCGGCAATGAAAGACTTAAACATAATACTCTCCAATTGCGCGCGGGCCTTTGGGGGGTGAGGGGGATGGGGGTGACCCGCTGCGCAACTCAGGTTCTAGGGCAGGACGCCATATAGGTCAGCAAGCCCTCGACAATGTGGCGCGAACGCTCGACCAATGAGACGCGCCAGAGATGGGCGGGGCAGCTTTGCCGATGAACGACTGTTTCCAACCGACGAAATTTCGCGCAATAATCAAACAATGACGATCTGGTTCGCGATTCTTATCTGTTTCTTATTGGGCATTGGCAATTTCGCCCTGCACAAGGCTGTTTTGGAAAGCGGCCACCCTTTGCTGGGGCAAATGCCACGCTTTGTGCATATGTTGGGCGGCCGCATGAGTTTGATCACAGAGTTTTTCGTTCTGCTCGCCGCAATGCTTCTGATTTGGACTGGTTGGCCTGCGGTGCTGGGGGCCTATTTAATTTATAGCGTAATGAACGGCGTGGCGGCGTGGATGATTTTGACGAATAGAATTTAGATGATGTGGGGCATGAAAAGCGGGATGAAAAACGGGGCCCCCTTGCCAATAGGTGGCTGAGCGGCTTGTTTGGCCAGCATTATGGCGAGCAATTCACCCACACGTATTTTCCATTGCAGCGATGTGCATTTCGGCGTTGAAAACCGCGCGGCTTTGGATGCCTTTGCCAAAGCAGTGAAGGACGAAGGTGCCGATGCGGTGCTGTGCACGGGCGATGTAACCCAGCGCGCCAAACATTCTGAATTCGCCGCAGCGCAGGAATATTTTGCGCAGTTCGATTGCCCTGTGGTTCTGTGTGCAGGCAATCACGACATGCCCTATTATGACATGTGGGAGCGCTTCACCGACCCTTACCGGCGCTATCGGCGGATGAAATCTGCGATTGCCAGCGATGTTTTCCAATCAGACGATATCGTGTTTGTGCCTCTCAAAAGCACAGTGCGTATTCAACCGCGGTTCCCCTGGTCAGATGGATTTGTGACGGATGAGGCGTTGAGTGACACGGTCGCGCATTTGAAGGGGCTCAAGGGTGATCCGCGCCAAAAGCTGATCATTTGCCATCATCCACTGCTGGGCGAGAGCGGGGACGCGAAAAACCCGACGATTGGCGGCGATGATGCTTTTGCAGCGCTGGCAGCGCAGGGCGGCGATGCGGTAATCTCTGGCCATGTGCACATCCCGTTCGATCTAACGCGGGCGCGCGGCGGGCGTTCGATGCGGATGCTCGGCGTCGGCACATTGTCGACGCGGCTGCGGGGCGCGCCGCCATCTTACCGCGTGCTGACTTGCCAATTGGGTCAGCCGATTGAGGCGGAATTGCGGACGCTGCCGCAGCACACAGATTAAGCCCTGAACGAAAAAGGGCGACCCGTGAAGGCCGCCCTGTTTTGTATTCGAAAGCGAAAATATTAGCGTTTCGAGAACTGGAAGCTACGGCGGGCTTTCGCGCGGCCATATTTCTTACGCTCAACAACACGGCTATCGCGGGTGAGGAAGCCAGCAGCTTTCACTGTGGCGCGCAACGTCGGCTCATAACGTGTGAGCGCTTGGCTGATGCCGTGTTTAACCGCACCAGCTTGGCCCGAAAGACCGCCGCCGCGCACAGTTGCGATCACATCATATTGGCCTTCGCGGTCAGTGATGCCGAAAGGCTGGTTGATCACGAGGCGCAAAGTTGGGCGCGCAAAATATGTTTCTTGATCGCGGCCATTGATCGTGATCACGCCCTTACCAGGCTTAATCCAAACGCGGGCGGTCGCATCTTTGCGGCGTCCGGTTGCATAAGCGCGGCCAAATTTATCAAGCTCCTGCTCACGCAAAGGCATAGTCGGTGCAGCAGCAATCGCGACTGCATCGGCATCAGGCGCATCGCCGGCAATGTCTTTCAGATCAGCAAGATCGCTGACAGTTTCCGGTGCTGCTTCGGCCGCTACTTCAGGAGCAGCAGCTTCAGTTTTCGCCTCAGGAGCAGCCGCTGCTTCAGTAGCGGTTTCAACTGGTGTTTCAGTTTCTGGTGTCTTTTCGTCAGCCATTATTTGGTGACCTTATTCTTGCGGTTCATGGAAGCAACGTCGAGCACAGTCGGGTTTTGGCCGTCATGTGGATGCTCTGTGCCGTTATAAAGATGCAGTGCACGCATTTGCGCACGGCCCAAAGGACCGCGCGGGATCATGCGCTCAATCGCTTTTTCAAGCACGCGCTCAGGAAAGCGCCCTTCGAGCACTTTTTCAGGAGTGGTTTGCTTGATACCGCCAGGGTGGCCGGTGTGTTTGTAATAGATCTTGTCAGTCATTTTCTTGCCGGTGAATTTCACCTTGCCGGCGTTGATGACAATCACATGGTCGCCGCAATCAACATGCGGAGTGTAGCTGGGCTTGGTTTTACCGCGCAGGATATTGGCGATAATCGAAGCAACGCGGCCGACAACAAGGCCTTCACCGTCGATAATATGCCACTTCTTTTCGACCTCTGCCGGTTTGATCGACCGGGTCTGTTTGCTGAGCACCTTCATGGGCTTACTGTCCTAATTTGCAAACCCGCGCTGGATGCGGCGGGCTGCGGGTTGTTTGATTTGGAGCGCGCAATTGCCGGTTAGGACCAGCGCGGTTCGGCGGCCAATTGGCGCGATAGGGCGCGCAAGTCAAGCAAAACAGCGGCTTTCAAGAGAGGTAAAATAATACCGCCGCTCAATTTGACCGCTTAAACAGCCATATCTTCCAGCGACCATCGTTCCCGTGATTGCCGCGCATCAGCGCCCAAACGCGTGAGAATCCGCCGCTCTGCACTCGCTAGCCATCCTGAACCGGGTACGGCGCGCGCACTATATATCAGTTCAAACTCTCCGACGGTTCCATCGGGCAGGCTGACGGGGCGAATGTCGCGAACCGGCGCTATGCTTGGAAAGAATAGATCGCGCGGCATCGTCGCAAACAGCGGCTGGCTGGCCTGCTCCATTTGCGCAAGGTGGCGCATCGCCTGCGCTGTGTCGGAGGGATTGCGGCCTGATTTTGCAATCATCGCCTCGGCCACGGCAATCGCTTGGGCCATGGCGCCTGTATCGCTGGCCGCATTTCTCGCACTGCCTTGCCCCATTAATAGACCGGTGTGTGATAGCAGCAGCGGGAACATGCCATCGGCGACCCGCGCTTCTTCAATTTTGGCCAAGGGTTTGAGCCGCTCTGGTGCGTCAACGCGGGCTGAAATTTGCGTGCCGGTGACTTGAACGCCACTCCCGCTGCGCAAAAATTCAACCGCCCATTGCCGCTCCACATTAATGGTTTTGCCGTCGC